>JAEYZO010000400.1 GCA_023428035.1 Pseudomonadota bacterium
GACGTGACTAGAGAGCCCACAAGCCGCGCCCAGCTCCATCGCCGCCCCCTGGCTGAGTCGAGCATCGCCCGGTTGCCGAGCGCCACGTCGACGTCGCCGACCCTCCCCCGCACGCCCTTGCCCGCGACCGAGTCGAAGCCCTCGGCGTCGTCGAGGGCCGCGCCCCTCGCGCGAGCGCCCTCGACGATGGCCGCCGCGAGGGGGTGCTCGCTCCCTCGCTCCAGGCTCGCCGCGAGACCCAGGAGCTCAGACGCGTCTCCGCCCTCGGCGTGGACGGTGACGAGCGCGGGGCGGCCCTCCGTGAGCGTGCCCGTCTTGTCGACGAGCAGGGTGTCGACCGCGCGCATCACCTCGATGGCCTCGGCGTTCTTGAAGAGCACGCCCGCTGACGCGCCGCGGCCCGTCGCCACCATGATCGACATCGGGGTCGCGAGGCCGAGCGCGCAGGGGCAGGCGATGATGAGCACGGCGACGGCGTTCACGAGGGCGTGCGCGAGGCGCGGCTGCGGGCCGACCAGCGACCACACGACGAAGGTCGCGACCGCCACCACTACGACGGCCGGGACGAACCACGCGGACACGGTGTCGGCGAGGCGCTGGATGGGCGCGCGGCTCCGCTGGGCCTCGGAGACCATGCCCACGATGCGCGAGAGGAGGGTGTCGGCGCCGACCTTCTCGGCGCGCATCACCAGCGCGCCGGAGCCGTTGAGCGTGGCGCCGACGAGGGCGTCGCCCACGTCCTTCTCGACGGGGATGGGCTCGCCGGTGACCATCGACTCGTCGACGCTGCTGTGACCTTCGAGCACCGTCCCGTCGACGGGGACCTTCTCTCCCGGGCGCACCCGCAGCCGGTCGCCGACGACCACCTGGTCGAGGGGGACGTCGGTCTCCGTGCCGTCGTCGCTCAGGCGCCGCGCGGACTTCGCCGCCAGGCCGAGGAGCCCACGGATCGCGGCCCCGGTGCGTGAGCGAGCGCGGAGCTCGAGCACCTGCCCCAGGAGGATCAGCGTGACGACCGTCCCCGCGGCCTCGAAGTACACCGGCGCCACGCCATCGTGCCCACGGAACGCCGAAGGGAAGACCCCCGGCGCGAGGGCCGCAACGACGCTGTAGCCGTAGGCCGCCGACACGCCCAGCCCGATGAGGGTGAACATGTTCAGGTGGCGGTTGCGGATCGACGCGACCGCGCGTTGGTAGAACGGCCACGCGGACCACAGACACACCGGCGTGGCGAGGGCGAGCTCGACGAGCACCCTCCACCGCGGCGGGATCACGGCCGACACGACGTGCCCGGGGAGCATGTCGCTCATCGCAACCGCGAAGAGAGGGAGCGAGAGGGCGAGAGCGAACTTGAACCGCCGCGTCATGTCGCGCAGCTCGGCGCTCTCGGTCTCCTCGGCGGTGCTCACGCGAGGCTCGAGGGCCATGCCGCAGATCGGGCAGCTCCCCGGCGCGTCGCGCACCACCTCGGGGTGCATCGGACAGGTGTAGACAGCGCCGCCCCCGGGCTCGGCACGCGGCGTCTCGCGCGCGGCCTTGTGATGGTGATGATGCTCGTGTTCGGCGTGGTGAGGGTGTGCCTCGCTCATGGTCTCTTCCCTCCGTCGTGGCGGCGTTCGATCACGATGACGCGCAGCGGAGTCCGGCATTACAGCCGGGGTGTCCAAGCGTGGATGTGGGCCGCGCGGAGCTGGGCCCGCGATGAACAACGCGCACGCGCATGCAGATGACCTCGCTGCGTGCAGCGGCGAAGACGACTGCCACGGCGCGCACACCTTCGGCGACGCAGCCACCGCAACCGACGCGCGACCCTCAGAACGAAGCAGGAACCACGGACGACACCGGCGCTACGAGCGACTCGGGCATCGTCGACACCGAGGAGACGGTGCCGAGCTGAACGACTGCACCGCGACCGACTCCATGGACGTCGGCGCGGGGGACGACACCATGCGCGTCGTTCGACCGCGCGGTTCGACAGGCTCCCGTACCGAGTTTCCGCCCCACATCGCTACTCGACCCACGCGGGCAGATCGATCTCGCTCTCCTCGACGCCGAACACGTCGCGCTCGACCTCGTGGAAGTTGGAGATGTACCGCGGCAGCTCCTCAGCGCGGGCGTCGTAGATGAACTCGTCGACCGCGCTTCGGAACCGCTCGACGAAGCGTGGGTGCTCGACGTGTCCCGCGGCGATCATCGCGCCCACGTCCGCGCGGTCGTTCGCGTGGAACCGCTTCAGCTTGCTCACCACCACGTCGACGACGTCGAGCGCCAGGACCGTGATGATTGGGGACGCATCCGGCAGCGAGACCTCCCGCCAGACGGGCCCATGCGGCAGGAACGGGATCCCGTTGGGCACGAGCTCGACGTGCAGGCGCCACCGCTTCGCGAGATGAGTGCCCGGTCCCGCCAGGTCGAGGAGGTGCGCCGCGGCCTCGTCAGAGAGGCCCGTCGCCCTGAGCACGTCGGCGTCCTTCGTCCCGCGGTCGTAGTCGACCTGTAGCGCGAGGGCCGTCGCGCCGATCACACGCAGCGTCGCTGCCTCCGCGGTCCACGCGCGAGCGACCTCCGCCAGCAGACCCTTACCGGGCGTCACGGGCGGCTCTCAGCGCGGCGGTGAAGTCCTCGGTGCGCAGCCGGGTGACGATGCGCCATCGGCGAGCCTCCTCGGCGGCCTCCTCGAAGACCCGCTCGGCGGACTTCAAGCTGCGAATCTCCCGGTCGAACACGTCGAGCGTGTCGCTTACCGCGGGAAGGCCGACCCCTCCCGACGCGAGGAAGAGCTCGAGCACCAGCCGCGCGCGCTGAGTCTGAAGACGATCCCTGCCCGTCGGCGGATGATCCTCGGCGAGAGCACCCAAGACGCTCTCCACGAGCCACCCGAGACGCCGGACTCGACCAGGACCGAGACGAGCTGCGACCTCGTCGAGGTTGAGGTCGTCAGCGTGAGCGACGATCACCGGGGCCAGGGCCGCGACGTGGCGCGGAGACTCTGGCGCTCGAAGCACGCGCGCGACGAGCTCGGCCGGATCGTCGAGCTCGGCCGGCACGGAGACCTCCGCCTCGACGAGGTGCGAGGCGCCGTGCCGAGCGAGGGCGTTCTGCACGGCCGACGGCGCCACTGAGCGGATCGGGGCGAAGTGGTCGACCCCGACGTTGAAGAGCTCGAGGATGCGGAGGAACTGCTCGGCCGTGAAAGAGCCGTCTCCCCGCTCGATCTGGCTGAGGCGCGGCTGCGAGAGACCGAGCTGACGGGCCAGCTCAGCCTGTGTCCACCGACGCTGCTCGCGGAGCTTGCGCACCCGGCCACCGATCTCGAAAACAGCATCTTTCACGGCCAGAACCATCTCTCACATTGAGATACCAATCATACTATTGACATTTCAATAACCAAGCAACCTGTTGCCAGCTTCTCGTAGCCAGGGTGGGAGCGAGGAGGGTCTGGAAACCTCGTCCGACCTCCCCCTCCTGGAGGGCCGAGGGACGCGAAGCGGATCCGACGGCCCTTTAGAGTACCTCTAAAGAAGGCGAATTCGCGCCGAAAAGACCATTGGTATCAACCACTTACAGAAGCGGTTCCACCAGGGTCTGCCGGAATTTGGCCCCTCTGGCACCAGGGTCTGCCGGAATCTGGCCCCTTTTGGCACCAGGGTCTGCCGGAATTTGGCCCCTCAGCTCCGCCCGCCCCCCTGCCGGGTGAGGGCCTCTTCCAGAGCTCGCCCCAGGGCGGCGTCGGGGTCTGCCTCTGCACGCTTGAGGGTGCGGGTTCCGACCCCGAGGGCTTCGGCGGCCTGCACCTGGGTCCACCCCTTGGCGCGCCGCCAGGCTTTCAGCTCGCCGCCGGTCAGGATCGAGGGCCCCCGCGGTGCTTCGAGGGGTGTGAGGCGGTGAACCATGCGATCGCGCACCCACTGCGGGGGGTAGAGATGGCAGCGCCCCGCGAGCGTTCGCTCCTCGCCGGGCTCCCACGACACAGCGCCGAGACCCTCGGCGCGTTGCAGCTCGGCGAGGTCACGCTCCAGGGCGTTCCAGGCTCGGCTGGGCTTGTGGGGGTCGAAGCGGATCCCGGCGGCCTCGAGGAGGCTCTGGCCGGTCAACGTGATGGAGTCACGCTCCTGGCCGAGGTCCCATCGCCACCGGATCGGGAGGATGAGCCCCAGCGCGAGGGCGTAGGGGTGCCGGACGTGGTCGACGCGGGCGAGGTCCGCGGGCGCTGGCGCCCAGAGCGATCCCAGGCTTCCATCGCGCTGTCGCACGCCCTCATAGAGGGCCGGGTGGATGGCCAGCACGAGCCCTTCGAGCGCCCACTCGGAGTCGTGCAGCGCCTCAGCGCGCTGCGTGACACTCAAAACGGGGCCGCGCATCCGCAGCTCGCCGCTGCGGTGGTAGATCGCGAGCTCGAGCCGCGTGAGGGCCTCGACCTCGTCCGCGACGACCTTGCGCACGGCCGGGTCGCGCCGCGCGCGGTCGCTGTACCCCAGGGCGTCGAGGTGGGCGTCGAGCTTCCAGCGCACGAAGCCGGTGCGGCCTTCGAGCGTGAGGAGCCGGTGCAGCGCGGCCCAGTGCCGGAGCCCCTGCCACCCGCGCCACTCCCGCACGGCGTGGATGATGCGCTCGGGGAGCTCGCGCACGTCGAGGCGCAGACGGATGTGCTGGCTCGACGCGAGGATCTCGGCCCAGCCGTCCTGGACGATGGTCTTGTGGGGCTGACGGTCCTTCGGGAGGTCGCGCCAGCCGTTCAGGAGCGCGTGATGAGCGGGCCCCGCGTCGAGCGCGAGGAAGGGCTTCTCCCGATCCCGTTGGGCCGCGCGCCCCGCTCGAAAGGCGTGCGCCGCGAGCGTGCCCAGCGCGAGGACCCGGGAGAAATCCCAGATCTCGGTGACGAGGTTCTTCTTGCCGGCGAGGGCCTGCTCGGCGGCCATGACCACGGTGGTGATGCCCCAGGCCCAATCGAAGGGCGTCCCACCGCGGATGGTCTCGCGGAGCCGCGCGGCTTCGGCGGGATCGGGCGCGTCTTCGAGCCAGTCGTCGACGTCCTTCGGAGCCACGTCGGCGGGCCAGCGCAGGACGATGCCGAGCTCACCATCCTTCGGGGTGTGCCACCCCTCGGCGGTCGCCCGTTGGTGCAGCTCGTCGAGCATCCGGGCGGTCCACTCGCGGGCGAGCGTGGCGCTTCCCGTCGACCTGGACGACCGTTGTCCCCTCTCGGCCTGGAGCGCGAGAGTGGCGCTGAGAGCCTCCATGCGCGTCTCCAGGTCGCTGCGCGACTCGTTGAGCCCCTCAGGAGGGCTCGCCGAGGCTCGGAGGCGGTCGATGATGGGGCCGAGCTCCTTCTCCTGCACGAGCGGGCGCAGGACCCTCTCCAGGGTCTGAACATCCGCCCGGAGCATGAGCAGGGGGAGCATTACCCTCGGAGCCTCCAGGAGGCGCTCCAGGGCGCTCCAGGGCGGCCGCCGGGGCCGGAAGCGGTCGGAGGGAGGTTGAGGGCCATGGCCGCCCTCTCAGGCCCCGAGACGGGCGCTCAGCAGCTCTTTGAGCGCGTCCTCGCTCTTGGCGGTGGTGAGGTCCACTTCGGCGGCTTCGAGAGCGTCGACGAGCGCGCGCAGGATCTCGGCGCGCCGGATGGCAGCGCCAGATTTGGCGCGGATGTCGTTGGCCAGGCGATCGAGGAAGACGATCTGCCGGTCGAAGAGCACCACCGTGACCTTGGTCCACTTCTCGTGGGTGGCAGGGCGGCCCAAGGTCGGGGCTGGAGCTGGAGCCGGAACGGGTTCCAGCGCCTGCACGGGAGCCGGAGCGGGTGGTTCGACCTGAAGCGAGGGCTCGGTCGACTCGAAGATGCTCCGCTTGCCCAGTTTACTGCCCTTAGTCATGACTTCCTCCTAGACGTCCTGACTTCTATAATCTTTTCCATCCTTATGTAAAGACGCACTGACGTCTCTACGCCTTGGATTCCTTACGGCACCGCTGAGCGAACTCAGTCGCGAGGCGTTTGTAGGCGTCGGCGCCCGAGGAGTTCGGGTCGTGCTCGAAGATCGAGCGCCCGAAGCTCGGTGCCTCGGAGAGGCGGACGTTGATCGGGATCTCGGTCTTGAAGACCCGATCGCCGTAGTGCCCGCGGATCAGGTCGATGATCTCGGTGGTGACCTTCGGACGCCGGTCGACCAGCGTGAGCACGAGACCCAGCAGCGCGGCTTGCGCGCCGGTGCCGCGTCGGAGCTGCTCAGTCGCGGTCATGAGGTTCACGAGACCCTCGAGGGCGAGGTACTGCGGCGTCACCGGCACGAGAAACGCGTCCGCTGCGACGAGGGCGTTGATCGGCACCATCGACAGCGAGGGGGGGCAGTCGAGGAGGATGTACGCGTACTCGTCGCGCACGGGAGCGAGGGCCGTAGCGAGGCGGCGCTCGCGCCCCTTCACGTCGACGAGGGCGAGGTCGGCGTTGGCCAGGGCCATCGAGCCCGTGACGAGGTCCAGGCCCTGGATCGAGGTCGATCGGATCGCGTCACGGATCGGAGTGTCCTCGAGGAGGACCTCCGCCGAGGAAGGGGAGAGTTCAGCGCGGGCGACACCCAGCGAGAAGGAGGCCGAGCCCTGGCTGTCGAGGTCGACGAGGAGCACGCGCTTTGTCTTGCTCGCGAGCGCGGCCGCGAGGTTCACCGCCGTGGTGGTCTTGGCGACCCCGCCCTTGTTGTTCACCAGCGCGACAATCACGATGTACGTCCTTCCTTCCTGAAGGACGGGCGGAGTAACATCTTGCCGTCAGTAAGTCACGAAATACTCGGCTGCTGTCCTGCGAGCGTCTACGCCATGATTGCGAAGGAACTCCACCAGCCGTGGAAGGAAATAAAGAAAGACGTACAGATGTAAAAACATCCTTACGTCTGTATATCCTTCCGTTGTCCTTCTGATGAAGAGTGGACGCTCCTTGTGGGGATGGGTCGCGCGTGCAGATCGTCACTGCCCCGCGCCGGGTCGCGCGCCTTGGAGCGCGCCTTCTGCGTAGGGCATCCCGTCGAGCGTCACGTCTCCAGCGTCCTCATCGACGAGGAGGATCACGCCCCGCTGTGCGGGCGTGGCGTTCGCGAGCTCACCCCCGACGGCGAACACCACGCCGCCGAACCCGCCGACGCCGTGCAACGCCGCTCGCGTCGCCCGGACGGCGGGTGACCGAAGCCCACCTTCTCCAAGGTGCAGCACGAACCTGTCGACGCCCACCGCGTACAGGTCGTCGCTCGTGCGCGCCCACACCCCGTTGAGGGCCGGCGTGTCCGCCAGCGACGCGTCTCCGACCATGTCGATGGATTCCCAGCGACCCGCCGCGCCTCTCAGCACGAAGCCCGAGGTCGCGCTACCCACGCCGAAGCAGACGCCGCCTTCACAGCTCGCCGTGAAGATCCGGGCGTCGTCGGGGAGCGACGATGGCACCTCGCGCCAGACACCGTCGCTGTCCGCGCGCCGCAGGATGAGTCCCCCGGACCCGACCACCACCAGCGCGCTGTCGTCGATCGCAATTTTGTAGAGGTTCTCGCGCTGCGCCCGGGCGGGCAGCGCCTCCTGTCGCCACCCTGCGCCGTCACCGTGCAGCAGCACGCCGCGAGGGCCGTCCGGCCGAGGAGAGCCGCCGACGACCCACACGTCGTTCGGCGCGCGCACGACCACGCCCCAGAGCGTCGGCTCCAAGTCCCCGAAGGGGAGCCCGAGCGGGACCTCCTCGCAGCGACCCGCGCGTCGCCGCACGACACGCCCACGGTCGCCAACGGCCCAGACATCGTCAGCGCCCGGCAGGCCCGAGACCCACCACAGCGTCGCGTCGGTCGTGCAGCGGGTGACGAAGCGCCCTGGCGCGACGTACTCCACGAGTCGCCCGGCGGCGTTTCGAGGCGCGCGTGACGGATCGAGCCCGACGTACCCACCGGCGATCCACGCGCGGCGCGAGACGGGGTCGCCCCACACCCCGAGGAATGAGCCAACCGGCGCTCCGACGACGGCCGCGCGGAACGCGACGCGTGGATCGTCCCGAGGAGGAGGCGCGGTGTCACACGCGGCGACGCAGGCCGCGAGGACGACGCCGACGCGCTCGGGCAGCGCCGCGAGTCGCGCTCGTCGTGGTGGCACGCCGTCGTGGGTAGCGTCGATCGCTGAGCCTCGCAACGGATGGGCGGCTCATGCACCCGGCGCGGTCGCCGCGACGTACCCGATGGGGATCACCCCGGGCAGCAGCTCCGCGCGCTCGACCGTCAGCCCCGCGCCCGTGAGCGCGGCACGCAGCGCGGCGGCCGTGAAGCGCCGGTGACCCGGGAAACCCGTCAGCGCGAGGAGCCGTGACGTCGCCCGCGAGAGGACAGTCTCGGCGTGGCAGTAGGTCGGCGCGAGGAGCCTTCCGCCGGGGCGGATCACGCGCCGCAACGCCTCGATGGCCCCCGACAGGTCAGGCACGAGGTGGAGGAGGTTCGCCGCGACCACCACGTCGAAGGCGCCATCACCGAACGAGAGCGCGTAGAGGTCCGCCTGCGCGCAGCGGACGTTGGTGAGCCCTGTGGCGCGCACCCGCGCCTCGACGCGCGCGACCATCGCCTCGGCGTAGTCCGTCGCGGTGAGCTCGCTGGCGCGACGGGCGAGCGCGACGGTGACGAGGCCCGTGCCGGCGCCGACCTCGAGGACCCGCGCGCCCTCCGGAACGTCTTCGGCCGCGAGCGTGACCATGCGCGAGAGAGGTCCCCCGAGGATCGCCATGGAGCGGTCATAGTTCGCCGCGTGCCGCTCCCAGTACGTCCGCCCGTCGCGAGTCTTCATGGTTAGGAATCTGCCAGTTCGACGATCGGCCGGTGTCGCCACAAGAGCGCGACCCCAGAGGTCACCTCGATCGCGCTGTCGAAGCCAAAGCCCACGAGCGCGATGGACGCAGCGATGAGTCCTGACACGACGGCGACCACGCCCTCCAGGAGGTTGTCGCCGACGGTCAGGTACTCCAGACGACGGCCGCGCTGGTGCAGCGCCGAGCGGTCGGGCTCGTCGCGGCGAACCAGGGCTGAAGGCCCGCGCTGACCCGCGCAGGACTCGCCCTGACAACGAGCTTGCGCGCTGGAGGGTGTTGCGTAGCCTGAGCTCATATGTCGGGTTCTTCATGTGTTGGACCGTCGGCACCAAAGCAGCGACCCAGGAGGGTCCTCGCGAGCGGCGAGGTGTGCGGTCAGGTCTGCGACGTGGAGGTCATCCACGCCGACGCGGTGAGTGCAGCGCGGGCCGCCCTGCCGTCGCCGACTGAGGGCGAGGCGCTCGTCGGGCTCTTCGCGGCCTTCGCGAACACCACGCGCCTGGCGCTCCTCGTCGCGCTCCGCTCCGCGCTAGGGCAGGCGCGGGCCGAGCTCTGCGTGTGCGACCTCGTCGCGATCACGGGGGCGTCGCAGTCGATGGTGAGCCACCAGCTCGGGGCGCTGCGGCAGCTCGGGCTCGTCGTGCCGCGGCGCGAGGGGAGGCTGATCTACTATCGCCTCGCCACGGGCCCGCTCGCGGCGCTCCTCGACGACGCGATCCGCTACGTCCGCAAGGAGGCCCCGTGAAGACGCTACCGACCGCGTCGAAGCGCGCTGACGACGTGCCGCTCGACCTCGAGGGACGTCCAGTCCTGAGCGCCGCGGTACCGCGCGAGGAGCCTGCCGTCGGGCGAGACGAGGAAGGTCTCGGGCAAGGCGCAGACGCCGAAGCGGTCCGCGACCTCGCCGCGCGGGTCGAGGGCGACTTCGGCGGGCGCGCGGCCACTCCAGAACCGCTCGACGGCGCCCGCGTCGTCGCGGGTCGCGACGAGGAGCGCGGAGAGCGCGTGCGTCCGAGCGAGCGCGCGCGTCCGAGCGACGAAGGCGGGGAGCTCGCGCCGACAGGGCGCGCACCACGACGCCCAGAAGTGCACCAGGACGAAGCGCCCGCGGAGGGACGCGAGCTCGACCGCGCCGCCGTCCAGACGTCGCACCGTCGCGACGGGGACGCGGTCCTGACCGTCGAGCGCGTCGGCGCGGAGGGCGGGCCCTCGCGTCGTTCGAGCGCGGCTCTTCGCGAAGTACGCGCCGACCAGGAGCGCCTGAAGGGCGATGAGGCCCGCGACGAGGCGGGCCGCGCGCAGCGGACGGCGAGGCATCAGGGGGCGTCCCGGTCGTCGGTGCTCGCACGGAGCGCGACGGCGCGCAACGCGTGGGTCTGGCTCTGCCTCCTCCTGGCCTGCGTCGTCTCGGCGGCCTGCAAGCAGCGAGAGGAGCGCGCGAGCGGGCCCTCCGCGCGAGCGCCCGCGCAGACCTTCAAGGGCGGCCCCGCGGTACACCCCGGCGACTGGTGCGGCGAGCACGGCGTGCCCGAGTCGGAGTGCACGCGCTGCCACCCCGACCTCGTCCCGGGGTTCCAGGCGCGACACGACTGGTGCGGCGAGCACGGGCTCCCTGAGTCGCAGTGCCCGCTCTGCCACCCTGAGCACCTCCGCGAGGGCGTGGCGCCGCCGCGCCCGACCGAGGGACGTCCGTCCGCCGAGGTCCCCGCCAGCGACGCGGGAGCGTCGGTCGTCCGGAACGGGGCCACCGTACGCCTCGCGCGGCCCGAGGTGGTGGAGCGCCTCGGCATCGAGAC
>JAEYZO010000733.1 GCA_023428035.1 Pseudomonadota bacterium
ACAGCTCCCGCGGGATGAACCTGCACTCGCTCCCCGGCGCCGACGGGAGCACCTCGAAGTCCGCGCGGGTGAGCCGCGGGTCGAAGATCCCCGACGCCACGCAGCGCGGCTCGGGTCGCGCGCACACCTCCCCTTCGCAGCGCAGCCCGACCGCGCACCGCGGCGTCGTCACGCAGCAGCCTGCTCCCTCTGCGCCGCAGTCGCAGCGATCGCCCGCGCAGGCTGGCTTCACCGACGCGTCGAGCGACCACGGGTCGACGTCGCTCGGCGCCGCGGGGAGGCATCGCGCCATCACCAACGCCGTCACGAACGACCACCGCCGACCGAGCACCCGACCTCCTCCGCGGGCGGACCCTACCATCACGCGTGATCGCGCGGAGCGGCGGAGCGGGGTGACCGCGCGCGTCACCCGCGTTCAACAGGGGTTCAATCGACGGGAGGGGTAGCGGGTGGTGGTGGTGTCGCGGTCGGCGCGGAGGAGCGACGGATGCGAACGCGAGCGGTGGTGGTGTGCGTGGTGGTAGCGGGGTGCAGCACGCCGACGATGGTGTACGTGAGCGATGGCGGTGGCGACCTCGGGGCGAGCGACGTGGGCACCACGGACGCGGGGAGCGGCGTCGACGCTGGGGTCGCGGACGCGAGCGACGTCGGGTCGATAGACGCGGGCGAGCCCGCGAGCGACGTCGTCGACGCTGGGGTCGCGGACGCGAGCGAGGCGGGGGTCGACGCGGTCGACGACACGGCCGTCGGTGCGGTGGACGCGAGCGAGGCGGGGGTCGACGGCGGGTGCGCGACGGGCATGGCGGCGTGCGGGAGCGCCTGCGTCGACACGCAGACCGACGTGAACCACTGCGGCGTGTGCAACAACCGCTGCCCCGTGGGCGCTGCGGGTACGACGCCGGCGTGCGTCGCGGGCGAGTGCATCCTGCGTTGCCTCGCGGGGCAGCGGTGGACGGGCCGCGACTGCGTGACGATCACCACGCCGCGCCCGGTGGGTCCGCTGACGCCCTTCGTGGTGAGCACGCTCCGCCCGACGCTCCGCTGGGACTTCGGCACCGGCAACGACGGCGCGCGGGTCGAGATCTGCTCCAACCGCGACTGCACGGGCGCGCCGGTGCAGACCTTCGACGCGACGGGGAGCAGCGGTCGCGTGCCGATGCCGCTGATGGCGCGGCGCCCCTACTGGTGGCGGCTGTACGGCCGCGCGGGCGACGCGACGGGGACGACGCCGAGCGTGACGTGGATGTTCCAGACGCCGGCGAGGGACCTGGGCACCGACACCACGCTCACGCCCACGCGGAGGGACATCAACGGAGACGGCTACGACGACATCGTCATCGGTTCGTTCATCAACCACGTCGAGGTGCTCTTCGGCAGCGCCAGCGGACTCCGGACGGGGATGTCGGAGCGGCTGGTGTTCGAGAACACCGAGGCGGGCTTCGGCTACTCCAACGCGCTCGGCGACGTGAACGGCGACGGTCTGGCTGACCTCGTCGCCGCGTCGAGGAGCAACGTCTATGTCTATCATGGGAGCGTGACAGCGCCGTTCCTGCCGAGCTCGCCGTCGACGACGATCAACGTCGTCGCGAGTGCCGGAGCGACGAAGAGCGTTGAGACTCTGGTGGGGGTCGGAGACGCGAACTCTGATGGGTATGACGACATCGTCGCGGGCGAATGGAACACGCGGGTCATTGTGGCATCCGGCACGGGGGCCGGAATCGACCCGGCCAGCGTGATCGCACTCACGCCGCGCCTCAGTGGGTCGTCGCTCACCTGGGCGTACTTCGTACCCGATCTTGATGGAAACGGCTTCTCGGAGATGGTGATCTCGAATCTCTGTCACCCCACGAGCTGTGGAACCGGATCGACAGGGCAGGCGTGGCTCTTCGCTGGGACACGAACTGGCCTCGCGACCGCGACGGCGACACCTTCGGGCATTGGCATGGGCCTCCCCGCAACCAACGCGAATTTTGGATACGGCGTGGACGGTAACGATTGGGACGGCGATGGGTACGGCGACATCATCGTCGGCTCCGGAGGCATTGGTGCGACGCTCTACCGAGGACGTACTGCACTCCCCCCAGTACGCAGCTCCGCACTAGTGGGTCTATCGCGTCAGGCTATGGTGTCAGGAGACTTCGACCTGGATGGCACGCCTGAGCTCGCTGCTTCGATCGGAGCGAGCTCTGCCCCGGACGCCGTTGAGATCTATCGTGGAGGCGTAGGTACACCGCGCTCGATCATGGGCACCGACGGAGGTGATTTTGGTGGCTGGCTCTCCATCGGCGACTACAACGGCAACGGCGTGCTTGATCTGGCGGTGGGTGCAGTCAATGCCTTTGCCCGTCGCGGTCGCGTCTATGTCTTTCCTGGCGCGCGAGGCACTGGCGTGGCGTCGATGGCATCGCACGTCATCGACCCGATCGGCGCGGGAATCGTGAGCTTCGGCCACATCCGCTAACCCCTCACGCCCGCACCACCTCCACCGCTCGCCCTCCCGCGGTGGTCGCTCGCTCCACCCGCACCCGCTCGGGCAAAGCCTCTCGCCCCTCGCGCTGGTCGAACACCACCACCCACCCCCGGTCGCAGCCCGTTCGCGCGAGGTAGCCGTCGATCTGCGCGAGCGCGTCGCGCGCCGGGTCGGCCCTCTTGTCGCGGTCGCGCCACGTCTTCACCTCGATCCCCAGGCGGTCGCCCTTGTACTCCACGCAGAGGTCCATCCGTCCCGAGCCCGCGGCGTACTCGCGCTCGACGCGCCCCCCGCCGTTCACCACCCGATGCAGGAAGGCCATCAACACCAGGTGCGGCGCCGCCTCAGGGTACGGCGCCCCCGGCAAGAGCGCCTCTCCGTGGCGCACCCAGAACTCGATGAACGCGTCGCGCAGTCGATCCCAGTCGAGGCGCCCCTCCGCGGTCAGCCACGTCGGCGTGAGCGCCGGGAAGGCCGCCCGCATCGGCGCCGCGAGGTCGCGCGCGATGATCTCCCGGTAGATCGGGTTGGCCACCTCGAAGACCCCCGGCGCGGCCTCTCGCACCAGCCCCAGGTCGACGCTGAAGCGCAGGTCGTCCACGGGCATCGGCGGGAGGGGGTCGCCCGTGAGCATCGGCGCGATCACCGCGCGCACCCGCGGCTCGCGCAGCCGCTCGGCGAGGGAGTCGAGGTGCGTGTCCTGCCGCTCGACGAGGACGTCCCTCGCGCTGTCGATGAGGGCATCGGTGATCGGGACGGCGCGGTCGCGGGCGAGCGTGCCGACGCAGACGTAGGCGAGCGCGTTGACCAGCCACGGCTGCCCCTGGGTGAGCTCGAAGGCCCTCTCGACGGCCTCGTCGGTGAACGTCTGCCCCGTGTCGTCGGTGTGCTGGCGGTACAGCGCGCCGACGTCGTCGAGGGTGAAGCCGCGCATGGTGAACGACGCCACCTTCACGTTGAAGGGAGACGCCGTGTGAAGGCGCTCGCTGCCCCCAGAGGCGGACTTGTAGTCGCGCACGTCGCGCAAGCCCACCAGCGCGAGCGACCACGGGAACGACCCCGGGCGGTGCGTGTGCCCGTCGCGGAGCTGACGCAGCACCGCCAGCAGCGGCGCGTCGTGGAGCGCGTCGACCTCGTCGAGGAACACCACCAGCGGCCGCGGACACGCTCGCGCCCAGGCCGTGAGCGCGCTGCGCACC
>JAEYZO010000490.1 GCA_023428035.1 Pseudomonadota bacterium
GGCCATCTCACGCCGCGCGGCGGCGAGGTCGAAGCGCTGGCGCAGGGGGTTGTCCGCGCGGTAGCCCGCGACGTCGGGGGGGTAGAGCGAGCCCGCGGGGGCGATGCGGTAGTTGCGCGCGCGGCAGATCGACTCGCGGTCGATGGCGAGAGACACCGCTCGGCGGACGTGCACGTCGTCGAAGGGCGGCATCTCGGTGTTCATCATGAACGCGCCGATGAGGCTCAAGGGCGCGCGGTGCACGAAGGGCCGCCAGGCGGCGTTGCGCTGCACCCAGAGGTAGTCGGCGGTCGAGAGCGAGTAGTTGTGCGCGTAGTCGAGCTCGCCCGCGAGGAAGCGCATGAACTGCAGGTGCCGCGCGATGTTGAGCTCCATCACGACGCGGTCGACGTAGACGGCGCCGGCGTTCCAGTAGGCGGGGTTGCGGCGCATCACCACGCGCACCGCGGGCTCCCAGCGCTCGAGCACGAAGGCGCCGGCCCCCACGGGGCTCTGCCCGAAGCGCTCGTCGCCGAGGCGGGAGACGTCCTCGCGGGGGATCGCCGACGCGAAGCGCATCGCGACGAGGTGCAGGAAGGTACGGTCCGGCGCCGAGAGGGTCACCACGAGGGTGGCGGGGTCCGGCGCCGAGAGGCCCGAGATGCGCGGCGCGCGGCCCTCGCGGTAGTCGTCGAAGCCGGCGATGAGCCGGTAGTTCTCCGCGCCGGGGGAGGCGAGGCGTCGCGGGTCGAGGAGGCGCTCCCACGACCACACGAAGTCCTGCGAGGTGACCACGCGGCCGTTGGAGAAGCGAGCCGTCGGTCGGAGGTGAAAGGTGTAGCGGGTGCCTTCGGGGGAGACCTCCCAGCGCTCGGCGAGGGCGGGCACGACCTCGGTGGAGTCGTGGGCGTAGGTGACCAGGCCCTCGTGGATGAGCCGCGTGGGGATCGCCGCGACGGTGTCGGCCGCGAGCGCGGGGTCGAGGGTGTTGATGTCGGTGTCGTAGGCGAAGGCGACGGTGCCGCCGCGCTGGGGAGCGCCGTGGCCGGCGCCGCGGTAGCGCGGGTGGGTGTACGGGTCCCAGCACGCCGCGCAGAGCGCGACGAGGGCCGCGACGAGGCGGGTGAGGGGGCGCTCAGGCCTTCGGGTCGAAGGCATCGCGCAGCCCCTCGCCGAGGAGGTTGAAGCCCACCACGGTCACGAGGATCGCGAGCCCCGGCGCGAGCGTGAGCCGCGGCACCGCGCGGGTGAGCGACTCGGACTGATGCAGCATCGAGCCCCACGAGGCGTTGGGGGGCACGACCCCGACGCCGAGGTACGAGAGCGCGCTCTCGGCGACGATCATCTCCGCCGAGAGCGTCGTGGCGATCACGACGACGATCGAGACGAGGTTGGGGAGGATGTGCCGAGCGATGACCCGCGCGTTCGACGCGCCGAGGGCGCGGGCCGCGGTGACGAAATCGAGCTCCCGGAGCTGGAGCACCTTCGCCCGTAGCTGGCGAGACATCGAGGGCCACGAGAGGCCCCCGAGCACGACGAACACGACCCAGAGGTCGGGCTTCTGGATCACCCGGTTGAGGGTCATCACCACGAGCAGGAAGGGGAAGGACAACAGCGCGTCGACGGCGCGCATGAGGGCGAGGTCGGGCCACCCCCCGAAGTAGCCGGCGACGACGCCCACGGCGGTGCCCAGCACGACCACGATGGCCGTCGCGGCGAAGGCCACGGAGAGCGAGACCCGCGCGCCGTAGAGCAGCCGTGAGAGCTCGCAGCGGCCGACGGCGTCGGCGCCGAGCGGGAACTCCCACGTGGGGCCGATGGGCACGCCCTGGTCTGTGAGCGTGCGGCCGCGGAAGGGTTGGTTGGGGTCGTGCGGAGCGAGCGCCGGCGCGAAGACCGCGAGCACCACCGCGAGCGCGACGATCACCGCGCCCGCGAGGGCCCCTCGGTTGCGGCGGAACCGCCGGACGGCCCTCGGGTCGAGGAGCGCCATCGGGGAGGGCCGGGATTCTCTACCGGTCGCGGCGCCGGAGGGAAGGCTTGCGTGCGGGGGGCGGCCGCTCGAGGTGCGGGGCGAGGCGCTCGGCGACCTCGGCGGGCTGCTCCTCGGCGGGGGAGTGCCCCGCGTTGGCGATCAGCTCGAGCCGCGCGTCGGGGATCTGGTGCGCGACCTCCCACCCGAGCGAGGGAGGGTGCCGCGCGTCGCTCGCGCCCCACAGGACGAGCGAGCGGGTGCTCACCTTGCGCAGCCTCGGCTGGAGCGCCGAGCGGTCTTCGACGGCGCGGTCGAGCGCGAGCCACGCGCACTCGCGCGCCTCGGGCGAGTCGAAGCTCTCGTAGTAGCGGTCGACGGCGGCGCGGTCGTAGCCCTCCCGGGTGGCGTAGACCGAGCGGCGAAAATGGGCGTGGAAGAGCGCGCGGTTCCAGAGCTGCTTGAAGACGAAGGGGCCCACCACGGGGAGCCTGGGGGCGCGCGACGCGAAGGCCGCGGCCACGGGCGAGACCACCGTCGACATCACGGTGAGGGTCTCGACCACCTCGGGGTGGTCCGACGCGTGGGTGAGGGCGACGGCGCCCCCGAGGCCGTGGCCGACGACGTGGGCGCGCGGCGCGTCGACGCCCGCGAGGAGGTCGCACGCGGTGCTCGCGAGGGCCTCGCGGGTGAAGGCGTAGCGCGTGGGCTTCTCGCTGAGGCCGAAGCCCGGGAGGTCCGGCGCGATGACCCGGTGCCTCTCCGCGAGGCGCGGCGCGAGGTGGCGCCACGCGCGGTGGTCCATCAGGAGGTCGTGCAGGAGCAGCACGGGGGGGCCCGCGCCCCACTCGCGGTAGTGCACGCGCACCCCTCGGAGCAGGAGCTGCCCCCCCTTCGCGGGGGGTGGCTCGGTCTCGGGGGGCGCGTCGCTCACGAACGTGAGGTCAGGCCGGGTCGAGCGCCCGCAGCCCCGCGTCGCGCAGGAGGCGCTGGTCGGCGTCGCCGTCGGGGTTGGGCGTGGTGAGGAGCTTGTCGCCGTAGAAGAGGGAGTTGGCGCCGGCCATCATGCAGAGCACCTGGGCCTCGCGGTTGAGCGTCGCGCGGCCCGCGGAGAGGCGCACCATCGCGCGGGGCATCATGATCCGCGCGGTGGCGATCATGCGGACGAGCTCCAGCGGGTCGACCGGGGGCCGGTCGGCGAGGGGGGTGCCCTCGACGGGCACGAGCGCGTTCACGGGCACGCTCTCGGGGTGAGGGTCGAGGGAGGAGAGCGTCACCAGCATCGCCATGCGGTCGCGCAGGGTCTCGCCCATCCCGATGATCCCGCCCGAGCACACGGTGATCCCCGCGCCGCGCACGTTCTGCAGCGTGCGTAGCCGGTCGCTGTAGGTGCGCGTCTGGATGATCGAGCCGTAGAACTCCTTCGACGTGTCGAGGTTGTGGTTGTAGGCGTCGAGTCCGGCCTCCTTCAGGCGCTTCGCCTGCGACGCGTCGAGCATCCCCAGGGTGCAGCAGGCTTCCAACCCGATGGCCTTCACGCCCTTCACCATGTCGATCACTCGGTCGAAGGCCGGGCCCTCCTTCACCTCGCGCCACGCGGCGCCCATGCAGAAGCGGGTGGAGCCGGCCTCCTTGGCGCGGCGCGCGGCGTCGAGCACGGCGTCGACGTCCATCATCCGCTCGGGGTCGACGGCGGTGTCGTACTTCGAGCTCTGCGGGCAGTACGAGCAGTCCTCCGGGCAGCCCCCGGTCTTCACCGAGAGGAGGGTGCAGAGCTGCACGGCGTCGGGCGGGTGGTGCGCGCGGTGCACCGTCTGCGCGCGGTGCAGTAGCTCCAGGAGCGGGAGCTGGTGGATGGCGATGGCCTCGTCGACGCTCCAGTCATGGCGCGCGACCTCGTGCGGTGCGTTCATCGGCGCGCGGACGATACCTGACCTCTGCGCGCGCGAGTAC
>JAEYZO010000499.1 GCA_023428035.1 Pseudomonadota bacterium
TGCTGACTGAGACGCCGCCGCAGGCGGTTGCCTACGCGACCGGGAGTTCTGGGGGAATGGGGACCCTCACGCCGGGCAGGACTCTACGGATCTCACCCCGTCTCGATGGTGCGGCAGGAACGGTCCCAGGAGAACTTTGCAGCGATCGACCGGAAACCCAGCTCGAGCCCTCCGTCCACCACTCGGTCGATGAAGACATCCACCGCCTCGCCAATCTCGGAGACGAACTCGCCGATGTGCTTGTCGACGCTCTCGTCGATCTTCGCCTCGAGGAACGGGACCTTTGGGCGCAGCACCTCGTTGATGTGCCTTTGCGCCGCCGAAAGCTCGCTGGCGATCTCGTCAACTTTATTCTGGATCCGACCGGCCTCTTGGGCCGCTTGAAGCTCAAGACGATGCAGCATGCTGCGAAGATCCGCGATCGTTCGCGAGGCGCGTGCCGCTGCAGCCTGACCAGCGAAGCAACCCTCCTGGAGCCGCTCTCGCAGCGCGAAGTAGCCACTCGTGCGGAGTAGCTCGTTCGCGGCCTTCAGACCATCCTGGTCGCGCTTGTCGTCTGCGGCCTTAAGCACGTCGAGCGCCTTCATGATGACGGGCGAGGCAACTCCAATCGGGTCGCCGTCCGCCACCGCGCCGAAGACGGTCTTCGCGGCGTCGAGTGCGTCAGAGGGATTCGACGTGAGGTCGATGCGCGTAACAACCGTCACCAGCTTGCGCTGCGTGGTGCGCAGCCGCTCCGAGAGCGTCAGCGAGTCCTCACCGCCCGGCTGAAGACCGTTGACGACGAGGATCGCGGCATCCGCAAGGTGCAGCGAGTCGAGCGTGACCTTGTCGTCTCTCGCGTTGGCGCCCAGCCCGGGAGTGTCGAGGATGACGAGGTTGCGGAGGAAGTCAGAGGCGACGCGCAGGATCACCCGCGCACCTTGGCCGCTTACCTTCTTGCCCTCCGTCGAGCGTTGGTCGGCGAACCGCACGGCATCCTGAAGAGTGCCGGCGAAGACCTGCTTGCCGCCGCCGTCGAGAACCTCGCCGCGCTCTTCCTCGCCCCACCAGATCTCAGTAACCGCGCCGGTGGTCGGGGTTGCCCCTTCCGGGACGAGTCCGGGCCTGCCGAGGAGGGCGTTGATGAGCGTGCTTTTGCCGGCCTTGAACTCGCCCACGATGGCCAAACGGAACGGCTCCTCGTACCGCGAACGAAGCTCGCTGATCCGTGCGGCTGCGGTCCCAAAGTCGATCGGCGCCGCGCCCTCCCTGAGCGCGTCCAGGCCGCGGTGCTGCTCCAGCACCCGAACCACGAACGCGAGGTGGTCGCGGATCTCGCTTCTGGACGAAGATGGCGCAAATGGGAGGGGCATGGGCGAGGATAGTAACGCAGCGACGGGCATCCAAAACAACCGAAAACATGTGAGACACATTGGCTCCCGTCGAGCACCTCGTTGAGGTCGTCACACCGTGACTCGTACCGCGCGGCAGGACGGCGTGACAGAGAAGTGACCCCCCCTGAGAAGCTGAACAGGCGTGGCGAGCTTCGATGTGGACCGGTGGCTGTCCACCGATGAATTTTCATGTCAACCGCAGGGCCGATCAGGGATCGCTCCCACGTCGTCCTGCTGAGTCCACCGCGATCGCATTGCTCAGGTCGGGTCGGGTTCCTACAGGCATCCTCCGCAAGTGAACCTCTGATCGCTGGTGTGGCAGTTCCGGCATCGCACCTCCCCATGAGACTGCAAGGGGAAGGAAGACGTCGGCCGTAACGCCGAACGCTCTCACAGAAACTGGGATCTCGTCCGTCCGCCGAAGCGTGACCTCGACCTGAGTGCCGTCCGCGCGGCGAAGCGACACGGGTCGGCCGTCCAACTCAGTCACCATCGGCAACTGGGCACCGCCACCGGTTGCGAACAGACGGATTTCTGGATAGGACCCGCTCCAGTCGATGGTCTGCTCTCGGGTCGCCGCCTCATTTTCTAGCGTCTGGAGCATCGACTGCACGCTGTCGGTGAGCATCTTGGAGAAGTCCGTCATTGCCGGCTCCCGCATGAGCTCGTCGCGTGTCACTTTTACGTCACGGCCGCTTTGGAAACGGTGCGTCATCTTACCGGCCTTGAAGACGTCTTCCTTCCACTGTCGCTGTCGCTGTGAAACCTCGAGCGCAATCGTGCTTCTTGATGATGATGCGCCTGCTCTCGTCAGGATCAGCTCCCGAAGGCATTCGTCGATTGTGTCCCCGGCCATGTTCTCGCTGCGTGAGGCGAGCAGTGACATTCGGACTGGAGGTTCATCGTCGGAGTCCCGGCTGCGTTCAATGGGAGCACTTGGGGGAGTCACGAGAAACAACCCAAAGTCCGTCGTACCGGCGCCCACGTCGATGACCAGCAGCAGTCGGGCTCCAATTCTGAGCGTTTCGGAGTGTGTGCCCACGGCGGCGCATGGTTCGGAGACGGCTTCGTCGAATAGCCATCGGGGTAGGCGATCAACGGGGATCGCGAGCGCGGCGCGGGAGATCCGAAGGAACTCATCGCTTGTGAGACCATCGGACCAGCTACGTCCGCGGCTCGACATCCAGTCGGCGATCAAGGTGCCGCGGGAAAGTAGGTCACCCAAGACGGCGGTTCGTTCTCCGCGGTCATCGTTCCAACTTGGTATTGTGTAGCGACGCTTCAGGACTCTTCGCGACCCGGCGAGGTCTTTGTTGGCTCTTACCGCGGTTTCGGTGGCCCACACGAAGTACCCCAGGTAGACCAAGATGACGTCGCGGTACGTGATCCCGTTCGCGCCCCCAGAAGCGGCTGATACCGGCGCGGACAACGCGGCTTCAAGCGCACCGGTGCTGGTGCCCAAGAGGCGCTTCAACGAGTCGATACGCTGACGCGCGCCGCCGGCAGCCAGGCTGCGTTTGATCGCCTGGTCTCCGAAGTAGACCTGCCGGCTTGTAGAATCAATCCAGACAGAGGAAGCGACAGAGAACTGATACGCCGAGTCCGGTTCGTGCCCGATGTTCAGGAAGATGGGCCTGCCGTTGTCCCGAACGACCATAGACTTCGAGCGCGCCGTGCCGAAGTCGAGGCACATCTTGGCATCGGGAAACAGGTTGGTCTTCTTGGGCGCGGCGGCGATGAGATCGTCGCGCAAGGTGTGATCCTGCTCCGCCAACGCGAGAACAACACCGATATGCGGCGCAGTCGATGGAACCGTGGCTTCTCCAGTCGACATCTGAGTTTCGTCGCCGGAGGTATCGCTGGTTACCTCGCCAGACGAAACGTCGTCGTCATCGGGAGAATCATCCGCGGTTCCTTCATCGTCACCGTCCTCATCGCCCTCATCGGTCTCTCCATCGGCGCTTTCCCCAATGATGATTCGATACGCCTTGTCCGCGCGTGCCTGCGCGAGAACCTGGCGACGAATCGCCTCGTACCTCAGTCGGAGGTTGCCGCCCGCGTCTTCGATTGCCTTGTCCGCAGTGCGGCACGCCTCGTACGCTCCCCGGAGCTCGGCCACGCAGCGGGCCAAGTCCTCTAGGTCATCGTAGTCATCTTCAACTTCAAGCCGCTCGTGGCCTACCGCCGTAACGACTTCTTCAAAGTCGACCCAGAGTACATCGAGTGTCCTCTGGGCTTCGCGGATCTGCGCACCTCGGGCTTGCGCGGCGTCCGCTTCAAGCTTCCGCGCGCGCAGCTGTTCGATCAGCCTTTCGATGTCGCTCCAGCCGCGATCCTCTAGGTCTACTCGATCGATCATCGCGCGAATTTCATCGAGCGTCGTCTTCGTTTCCTTTGACGTCATATCAGTTTGCCCTTCATGCTTTGAGTTGTCGGCGTCTGCGGCGCGCGTCGCCAACTCTTCGCTCGATCTTGCTGAAGCGATTCTCAGCCGACCGCACGCGAGGAGTGCGATCACGGCCACGCGAAGCGCGTCCCCGGCCTTCCCCGCACGCGACTCGAGGACGCGGTCGATGTCACGCGTCGAGACTGCCGGGCTTGGTGCCCCCGCACCGCTGTCCGTGAGATCGGGCCCAAGGTCCTTCCCATTGGACGCGAAGACCAGGAGCCAGAGCTCGCACCATGGCACGAACGCGCTCGAGTTGCTCGCGAAGGTGAGCGCTCGCTTTGCGTCACGAAGCTGCTCGCGCATCTTGTCGCGGAGCTTCGGGACGCTGACGTTCCGCACGTTCTGCGTGCGCAAGTATTCTTGGGCGAGGGCGTCGCGACGCTTCTTCGCCTCTCCATCGCACGCGCTGGTCCAGAGCATCTCCACGAGCGACAGCACTGCCGCTGGATGCGACCGCGCGTAGCGCCTTGAGAAGACTCGTTGCCCCTCCCTAGAATCCATCACTCTCCTTACGGCGCGGCCTCTACGATCGCCCTGCGAACCACGACATCCCCAGTGCTTCGTGCTTCCACCACCACCGAAGTCAACAGGCGCACGATAGAGAGCCCTTCGGGGGGAATATCTACCGGATGATGCCGAACCGGGTCAAACGGAACCCGATCACCGGGGTCTCCGCGTGCCACGATTCCACGACGGTCCATCAAAGAAATCACTTGATCGACGACCGGCACCACCAACGACCGTGGGATCAAATCTGCGCCTTGCGAGCGTTGCCAGAGTTCGGCCTCCTGGGCCGCCAGGAGAAGGTCGATCATTCTCTCCCGCTGGGCCTCCTCGCCGACCTCGTCGATCGACTGTCGCAGCGCCGAGGAGATCGCGCGCTCGCCTGTCAACCATCGCGCCATATCGGCCGAGACGCCGGGCTCCCTGGAGAGCTTGCGCAATGTGTCTCTGTGCGACCCATCGTCGCGGTGCAGCGCCTTCAACACCTCACGGAGAGGCTCGTCAGGGCTTCCGGCACGGACCTGCACGTACAACGCTTCGGCTACGTCGTCTCGGACTCGCAGCAGGTTCTCTTCGCGATCAGCGAGAACGAGCCAGTTGTTCGAGAAGAGGTCGCGGAGTATCTGCAACGCCGCGTAGCTCGACGCGGTGAGTGCGAATCGTAGCCGGCTCGACGCGGCGAGCCTCGTAAGGCCGGCGAGAGCGCCTACGATGGGGCCCTGCTCATGCGGCGGTAGCTCGCGGAGGCCGTGACCGCGGAATACTTCGGCCATTCTTACCAGGCCCCGGGCGGGCTCTGTCCCAAATGGCGTCGCGGTCCTTCGCAGTACCTTTTCGAGATCTTGAAGGGTATACAGCGCGATGCGTCCGAAGGTCGATGGAGGGAGTGTGCTTTCACGGTCGTTGAGTTCGTCGGCGATGGCTTCAATGCCGGCCTCTGCGGACTCCGCCCGTGACAGCACCGTTTCGATTGCTTCCAAGCGCGTATTGGAACGCGGCACGTCGAGTGCCGTGAACGGAAGGGCGTGGCCCGTGGCCCATTCGACGTCGAGCACCCGGAGCGTCGCGAGGACACGCGCTTGATTCTCGGAGTCCTCTAGCAGGTCCACGGGAGGGAGGGGGCCCGCCTGTGCGGCCTGACCGAGCAACACCTCCATTTGCGCCTCGTCCGCGCGTGCACTCCGGAGTCTGACGAGCGCGGCGAAGGCTTCGAGCCGGTCCGTCGGCCGCGCGTCAGTGTCGCGAGCGCATTCAGCGAGCCCGGTTACCCCTGCTGCGAACTCATTGCGCTGACGTGCTGCGGCCATCTGCTTCGCCGTGAACAGTCTCTTGAGCGCATCGACGCGCTCCATGACGTGGAGCCCTTCCGCGAACGCTTTCAGTGCGGAGAGCGACTCGTCGCTCAGCGTGGTCTCGGCTCCACTCTTCGCTCCCGAGGTCTTTGCCATGTCACCCTTCTCGCCGGTCCTGAAGTCGTCGTCGATCTCGTAATGAGTTGACTCGTGCATCACCCGAACGCTTGCGTCTCGACCGTCCGATCAACGTGGGATGCGTTTGTCGACTTGCTTCTCTTGCACGACAAACACCTCTGTCCACGCCTTGATCTCGATCTGCGAGCGACGCTCCCTCCAGATGCCGTCGAGGACGCGGAGCACTTGCGCTTCGCCGTTCGCTGGGAACATGCGCGCCACCGGGGCCTCGTAGACGACGGCGACCTCGCGGCCCTCGCGCGTCCGCGCAAGGAAGCCGTGCTCCGCAGCCGGCGTCAACACCACCAACTCGGCGTCGCCTCGCCCATCGGCGCTCGCCGCCGCGTCGCCGTAGCTCCAGCCATCGCTGCACCGCGCGCGAACCGGGCATGAGCGACACCCTACGCCCGGCGCCGGCTCTGCCGGATGCGTGACGAGAGCCACGGTCAGGCGCTCGATCTCACCCGCGATCTCGACCTCGACGTCCGCGAGCGTGCCCGGGGTGACCGGCCAGGTGCCGACGCCGTCGAGGTACTGCGCGCTAACCCGCGCCGGGGCGTCGCCGGTCACCCGCCACCAGAGGAGCGCGTAGCGAAGGAGCTGGCGGCGGTGCTTGTCGCTCGGCTTCCCCGTCTTGTAGTCGACGATCTCGACCCCGTCGGCGGTCTGCTGCACGCGGTCGAGGACACCGACGAACGGCAACGATGGGTGTGTCAGCTTCACCTCCGAGAGCGCGCGCTTGCGCTGGAGGAGCGACCGTAGATCGACGGGGCCTGCCTTCGCACGCTCGGCGGCCTTCGACGCGGGCCGACCCTCGGGCTTGTACTGCTCACGGAACATCCGTACGGCGCGATTCGCGAGTTCCTCGGCGTTTGCCTGGATCCTGAACACAGGGCCGGGGCGGGGGTGCTTCTTCAGGCGCTCCCGCCACTCGTCCAACGCGCGCGCGAAGCCGTCGAAGAAGTCCGCGTCGGCGAGCGCCGCGGCGAACTCGGCGCTGCCGATTGGGGGATTGCCTCGCTGACCACACGCGCGGGTGAGGCGATCGAGGGCGTCGTGAACGAGCTCACCTTCGATCGCGGCCGGGCTGCGGCGCACCGGGAACCGATCGTGGTCTCCCCAGCGGGAGTGCAGGAGTTGCCACCGACGCGCGCACGACGAGACCTCGTCGAGGCTGGTGCTGCTCCAGGGGGACGGCGGGGCCGCCCACTCCGTCGGGGCTTGTAGCTCGTAGACGCTCACGCTGTGGCCCCGCTCGGCAGCTTCAGGCGACCCACCGCAGCCGGGAGGTCGTGGAGGAGTTCGAAGGCGTCGATCGACACAGCCTCGAGGAACTGCCCGCGTGCTGCCGCGATGACCGGAGACGTGCGCGCCTGGGGATCAACGAGCGGGTGATGCACGTCGACGCACACCCTGGAGCCGCGGACCTCGACGACGAGCGGGACGCGCGTCGCGCCGAGTTTCGTGTCGACCTCACTCGGGAGGCCGCGGAGCGCGAGGAGCTGCCGTAGCGCGACGAGTGCGAGGTCCTTCTCCGTCTCGGAGAGGGTCGGCACCGCGCCGGTGCGGAGGTGACGAAGGAGCGCGAGCGCGAGGTGCCGGTCGAGCGACGCGTGGATCCAGTGATTGCCGTAGTGCCGGATGCATCGGTAGCAAGACGACGGGCAGTCACACCCGCTGAGGAGAGCCTCAGCGGCGTCCAGCACCTCGGGGAGGGCGTTCCCGATGGCCCGCGCGTAGCCCGCTCCGCCCGGCAAGAGGTCGTAGAGGTAGAGCTGCGCCTCGTCGGGGCGACCTCCCATCACCGGGGTCCACCAGCCCGAGAGCTCGCCCTCGTCGATCTGCAGGACTCGGGAGGCGGCAAGGCCGAGGGCCTCGACGAGGGAGGATAGCGCCATGCGTGACGCGCGCGTAAGCAGGCCCGAGGTGTTCGCTGCGCCGAGCTGTACGGGGGCGGTGACGCGGAGGCGTAGCAAGAGCGCGTCGGTGGGGAACTCGTGGCCGAGGTAAAACGGTCCGTCTGCGGCGCCCGCGCACACGCCGCCCTCCAGGGGGTGCGGGTGCGTGATCGGGGCGCCGGCCCTCATGAGCTTCGTCGCGGTGAAGCCGGGACCGAACTCCGGCTCTGCCCGTCCACAGTCCGGGCATACGCGGAACCCGCGTTGGCCGATGCCCTTGTTCACCATCACGAGGCGGCGCGGGCCTGTCCAGCGGAGCAGTCGACCGTCGCAGCTCTCGGTCCACGCCGAGGGAGGGTCCTGCGGTTCGAGCCGCGCGCGGTCGGTCATCCCCGCGTAGCTGATGGCCTGGCCGCGATCGACCTCGCGTTTCGCGTTGATGTCGGGTGCGAAGCCGGCCGGCGTGATGAAGGACGTGCGGGTGAGCTGGTCGCTCCCGCACACCGGACACAAGGTCACCTGCGCCGCAGATGGTTCCATCGTCGCCCAGGAGCAGTCGCCGCAGGAGGTGTAGGGGCGCTTCCGCTCGAGGGTCTGCACCGCCTTCGGTTCGTACGGCGAGTAGATCGCCGCGGACTCGAAGCGCCACTTGTCGATGGTGAGGCTCCGCCCCGGGGCGTACTCGGTGAGCGCGAGCTGCAGGTCGCGCTGTGGCTCGTAGTCGAAGGTCCTCTTCCCTGGGATGTCACCAGGTCGCTTTTGCTTCGAGACCCAGAAGGCGACGACGTCTGTCGGGAACGCGTAGCGAGGGAACACCGCCTGGCCGATGAGCGTCTCGAGCAGGGGCTCCTCGAGGCGGCGCTCCAGAGACTCTCGCTCCAAATCGGCCAGCGTTTCCCGCTGGGCGTACTGCTCCACGGGCAACACCGCGCGGATGCGCTCCTTCGTTCGTCCGATGGAGAGCCGCAGGGTCTCTTCGACCTCGGTGATGGGCTCGTTAAGGCCGAAGCTGAACGACGGGACCCACCCTGCGAGTTCGCCCCGCAGGCGGTCGGCGTTCTCGTCGAGCCACGCCTCGAGATTCAACAGCGAGCACGGGTAGGACTCCGACAAGAACTGGCCGACCGTGCCGAGCGAGCCGAAGAGGTCGTAGCTACGAGGGTCCGCGGGGACGCGCTCGTGGAAGAAACGCTGCACGAGGTAGGCGTGGACGTGGCGCTCCAGCACCTGCTGGTTCTCGACGTAGACGATGGGAGCGCGCACGTCGCCCGAGATGATCTGGTCCGGGTGATCGAAGAAGTGCGCGTCGTGCGAGGTGCCGTGAGCGTAGGTGATTACTGACGCGATCGAGCGTCCGCGGCGACCCGCGCGGCCTGCCCGCTGCTGGTAGTTCGCGACGTGAGGCGGCACGTTGCGGAGCGCGACGCCGGACAGCGCGCCGATGTCGATGCCGACCTCCATCGTCGTGGTGCAGCTCAGCACATCGATGGGAGGGAGGTTCTTGAGCGGAACGTCCTGAAAGCGCAGCTCGTACTCCTCGACCCTGTTGAAGGCGCTCTCGTCGGGTTGCCCTACGAGCGCCGCGGAGTGCTCCGCGGCGGACAGCCCGAAGGGTTCAACGGCTCGCGGGTCGAACGCGCGCTGCACCTGCCGACGGTAGAAACCAGTGCGCGCGTCGAGGTAGTCGGCGTCGGCCTCGACGACCGTTCCAAGGCAGGCTGGACACACGTCGGCGAGCACCTCGGGGTGGATGCGCGCGCAGTCTCGGCAGCGGAGCCAGGTCGCGTCGAGCCGGAGGTTCAAGCTCAGACCCTGAAGCTGCAGGTAGTAGAGATCGCTCTCGAAGAGCAGAAGTCCCTTGCCTCGCACCACGTCTCGGAACCACTCGCTCACCTTCGTGATTCGCGCGGCGTCGTCGCCGAGGATGAGCGCGAGATAACGGTCGAAGCGGTTGGGTAACACGTGCTCCAGGCGAGCCGCGTTGATGCCCTGCGGTTGGGCCCAGCCCTCGCCGAGCTCACGCGTCTCGGCGCCGTCTGGCCGGAACGATCGACGCTCGAGGTGCTGCCGGAGCCAGGCGCGGAACAACACCTTCTGGGCTTCGGCGGAGAGGCCGACGTCGGGGAACGTGTCGAAGAGCATGAATGCCGTGTCCGGGTCCTCCTCGACGGTCGCAAGCGCCAGCGCGGGGAGCGAGTAGTAGCGATCCGTCAGCTCGCTGAAGATCGCCTGCGCGAAGGACTTCGTGGGCCGCAACCATCCTTTGTTGGCCATCGAGAGGGTCTGCTGGAGGTTCTTGCCCTTTACCTGGCTGAGGTGGTTGTGGAACTCGACCTCGTCCGCCGCGGGGAAGAGGTCGTAACCGCGCTGCGCGCAGAGGTGCACGACCACGGCGTAGAGGTACTGCATCGCCAACGGGCCGCCGTTCGGGTTCGCCTCGCGGGCGGCGAGCGCCACGACCTGGCGGAAGAGGTCTCGCGCGTGGCTGTGCTCCAGGGCGGGCGCCAACCGCGCGGCCTTCTGCCGCCCGTCGCTGAAGACCAGGACCTTGCGGCCGTGGTTCGGAAGGCGGGGGTCCTTCTTCTGTGGGGGTTGCTCCGCGAACTGGGCCTCGATGAGCGCCGTAAAGGGTTGCTCGCCGCGCGTCCTGAAGTCGTAGATGCGCGCCTTCGCTGGCGCCGCTGGCTGACACATGGCGCAACGCTCGAACGATGCCTCGCGCACGCCGTCGCTGTTGAGCCAGAGGGCCAGCTCTTGCACTTCGTTGTCAGGGAAGAGATTTCCCTGTTCAATGAAGCCGGTGCGCAGGTGGAGCCGGACGATTTCTGTGCGATCGGAGTAGCGGGGCGTGCACGGGAGCAGCTCTAAACGAAAGAGTGCGCCCTCGGTCTCTCCCCAGAGGAACGAGAGCCGGTCGAGCGACGCCTCCTGCGAGTACGCGAGGAGGTAGGGGCTCCCGCAGCTTCGGCACGACGCCAGCTCGAAGACGCGGCAACCGCACGCGTCGCAGAGCGCGCGCGGCGTCGTGAAGAGCTTGCCGAGCGACGCATCCTCACCGGGCTCGCTCTGCCTCCCATAGCACCTCGGGTTCACGCAGCCGTACAGCGCGTGCAGGCCGCGGAAGAGACCGTGCACGCGGGTCGGCACGAGCCCAGGCTCGTCGGGCTTGTCGCGCGCGAGCGTCGACACCGTGAGCAGCGCCTCGAGCGCGCGCCTCGCCTCGGGGTAGTCAGGGAACACGCGCGGAGCGAGTTCACTGAGCGCCACCGCGCGACCCGCCGCCGCCTGGATCAACTGGTTCACCCACGGCTGGTTCTTCAACGCGGCGTGGAGGGCCGCGAGGACGTCGGCTTCGCTCTCCGTCGCGTCTGGCTCCTCGCCCCCGCGCAGCAACGGCGCGAGCTTCTGGCGGAGCGTGGACGCGTCGAGGGCCTCATTGATGCCGTCGAGATCGAGCGACGCGAGCGTGTCGGCGACCTCCTTCGGCGCGGGACTGGCGGGGGTCGGGATCTCGCGCGTGCCCGTGATGGCCTTGAAGTGCTCAGGGCGCATCCCAGTGATGTCGGCAGCGAAGCGTTGGACCGCGATGATGGCCTCGTCGCCCTCGCCGAGCGACGCGCTGGTCGCGATGACCCGCAGCTTGTCGGGTCGGTCGTGGATGCCCAGCCGCGCGCGCAGGCGACGAATGAGGAACGCGACCTCGGCGCCCTTGGCGCCCCGGTACATGTGCGCCTCGTCGAGGATGAGCAGGAGCTGCGCGCCATCTTGGTGAAGCCAACGCTTCGTCTCCGCGAACACGGGGCGCTCGAAGGGGCGCATCAGCATGTACTCGAGCATCGAGTAGTTCGTGACGAGCACATCGGGCGCGTGTCCCGGGCGGCTGCCGGCGCCGTGGACCATCTCCTGTCGGGTGAGGAGCTCGCGGTCGTCCGGCCCTGTGTGCAGGCGCTGCTCCCAGTTGTGGTCGGTGTACTCCTGCCCAGCGCGCTTGCCGGTCTTGTACATGCGACGAGTCGCTTTCTCCGGCGCGTAGAAGGCGTGCAGGTCCTTCGCGGGGTAGCGCCCGAGGCGGCGAAGGCGATCTTCGACCTCTGGTGAGAGGTTGAGGTAGTACTCGAGGAGGGGCTCGACGCGCTCGCTGTCGCGCGCCGCGGTACGAGGTCCAGGGTACGCGGTGCGTCCGGTGTACATGCCGAAGCGGGGGCACCGTCGGTCTGCGCCGAGGGCCTTGAACGCAGCGGCGACGGCGGGGTCGCCCAACAAGAGCCGGAGGCGTGAGAGCTGGTCGTTCACCAGCGCGTTCATCGGGTAGAGGATCAACGCGCGTACGCCGGGCTCCGCGAAGCTCTCGGGCGAACGCGCCGCCTCGTCGTAGAGCGTGCCCAGCATCGGAACGAGGAAGCACTCCGTCTTGCCGGAGCCCGTACCTGTCGCGACGACGATGTCCCTCCGTTCGATGAGGAACTCGCGGAAGGCGCGCTCCTGGTGCACGTACATCGACGGGAACAGCACCGAGCGCGGGGACTCGGGTGAGCTCTGCGCCGACGGTGTCGCCGCGAGCTTCGAGAAGAAACTGCCAAGGTGCGCGGGGAGACCGAGGCTATCGAAGGTGGCGCGCGAGGTCGCGTATCGCGTCGTGGTCTCGATGTAGGGTTCCTGCGCGAGGAGGTGACCTCCGGCGTCATCTTCAAGCAGTCGACGTCGAGCGCGCACGAGCGTCGGGTCGTTCAACGGGTACGCGCTCTCGATGTAGCCGCGAAGCGAGTCTTGCAGTCGCCGCACGAGGCGGGTGGGCGTGAAGCGTTCGTCTCCCGACGGAGGACGCTCCACGACCGACGCGGGGCGCGTCGCCGGTGTAGGCCTCCGCACCTGGACCTTCTGTGCCGTCCGTTCGGCGGTCGTGACCTTGCCGCCTGCGCGGTCGGCCCAGGACGCCAGCGCCGCGTCGGCGGCGAGGCTCATCGCGACGATCGCGTCCGCGACTTGTTCGGGTGCCCAACCATCGAAGAGCGCGTCGAGCACTGCACCACCGACCTCGACGATGCCCGTGAAATCGAGTTTGTCGCCCTTGTCGAGCTTCTTCCGGAAGAACGGGACGAGGTCGGTGTCGACGAGTCGACCCTGTTCTGCGTAGGTGTGGAGGGACACAATGCTCACGGGGCGCTCTCTACGTGCCAGTGGTTGAGGTCGAGGTCGACGACGGCGGGGTGACGGCACCCGCTGGGGACGAGCAGCATCAGCCCACGCATCGCGCGGGTCAGCCCGACGTAAAGAACGCGCCGCTGGTGACGTGCGCGCTCGGCGAAGAGCTCGGGTTCGTCGAAGTTCTCCGGGACAGGCCAGTCACCCGCGTCGAGGCCTGCGACGACTACGATCGGAAACTCCAGGCCCTTCGCCGCGTGCAGGGTCAGAACGCGAACCACGTCGGCCTTGAGGTCGAGGTCGCGCCCGGCGAAGTAGCGCGCTTCGAGTCCCTGCGCGCGAAGCTCCGTGGCGAGCGTCTCGCCCGCTGCCGCGTTGGGAACGAGGACAGCCGCCGCGCTCGCCTTCAGGTGGAGGTGTCGGGCCATCTGGCGGATGAAGCGCGCGGTCCATCCGGCCTGTGCGTCGGGGGCGATGTCTCGCACCAGCACGGGTAGGGGGCCGTCATGCACGCTGTCGGACGCCACCAGGGCGTCGTTCTCCTCCGCGACGAGCACCGAGAAGGCCGCGCGGTCGATCTCGTGGGTCGAGCGGTAGTTGCGCGCGAGCACGGCCGTTCGCCCTCGGAACTGAAGCCGCGGGTGCGCCGAGCTCCAGGTGTATCCGCGCGAGTAGAGCGACTGCTTGTTGTCGGCGGCGAAGAACAGGCCCTCGGCCGACTTGCAGACCTCGGCCAGGAGCGCGAGCGAGACGGGGCTGAGGTCCTGTGCCTCGTCGACGATGACGAAGTCGTACCTCGTCGCCGCGCTGTCGTCGGTGAGCAGCCGAAGCGCCTCGCGACGAAGGGCCGGGTAGCGTTCGCCCGCGCCTGCGGTGAAGGCTTCGTAGAGTTCCCACACCGCCGCGCGCGCTCGCTCGTTGAGCGGAAGTCCACGACCAGGACGGGGCGCCGCCTGGTACTCGGCGAGGCTGGTCAAACCTCGACCTTCGATGATCCACTCGAACTCCTCGAGGAGCCACGCGTCAGTGAGGCGCTCGAGGGTTCTCGCCCGAAGGCGCGACTCGAAGGCCGTGCCTCCAGGGACGTGCTCCGCCCGGAGCTTTGCGAGCCGGCGGAGCGCGTCGCTGTCGGACTCCACCGCGTCGACTTTGCGGGCCTTTCCGACGACGCGCCACGCGACCTGATCGCAAGTCGCGACCTCAACGCGCCGGAGCTGCTCCGGAGTCAGGAGCTGCTCGAGCAGCTGTCGGGTCACCGTGAGCAGGGAGCGCGTGTAGGTCGTGAACAGCACACGCTCTTTGCCCGACGCGCCAGGTCGTTCGAGCAGCGCCTTCACGCGGTAGAGCGCGACGGTGCTCTTGCCCGTGCCTGCGCCGCCGCGGACCATCGACGGGCCCTTGAGCGCCCAGTGGGTGAGCTTGAGCTGCTCGTCATCGAGCCGAAGCAAGAAGCCCAGGAGGTCGCCCTCCTTGAAGCGCACGAGGTCGCGCGTCGACGGCACGACGAGGTCTGGTTGCTGGTCGAGGCGGTCGATGGTCGGTGGGAAGAGCCGGTCGACGACGCGCCCGAGCACCTCAGGGGGGACGGCGGCTTCGAGAAGCTCCTCCTCGGTCGTACACCGCAGCAACACCGGCACCGCTGATACAGGCACTGAGAGCTCGCGGAGGAGATCCTTCGTGATCGGTTGGGGCAGGGGCGTCTCGGGGGTGGCCGTCGTGAAGGTGAAGTCCTTCGGTTGTGACTGCGCGAGGAGCGCGTCGAGGTTGTCGTCGCCTTCATCGTGCGGAGGCTCGGCGGCCTCATCGGGGACGCCGTCGTAGGTGTCCTCCTGCCGGCGTCGCAGCCCGAGCAGGCTGATCCAGTCGTCGCCGTAGCGGTAGAACAGGCGGTGGTCGGTCACCCGCATGCGGTAGACCCCGTCGGCGCCCTTGAGCTTCTTCTTCACCTTCCCGTCGGGGAGCGGGTCTGAGACGAGGGCGTCGATCTTGTCCCACAGGAGCGCGGCGCGGTCTGAGGGGAAGGTCGTGATCTCCCGCATGCAACTGGGCTTGATGGTGAGCTGGCGACGCGTCATCGCTCCTCCACGGCGAGACCGAGGCGATCGGTCAGGAGCTTCGTGATCTGGACTTCGCTGTCCGCCGAGATCTCCCAGCACATGCCCTTGCTCTCCGCGACGAGCACCGCGTGAAGCGAGAGCCATCGGTACTCCGGGCGAGGGAGCCAGCCCGGGACCTCGACGGTGACACGCTCGCCGGAGCGGTGTACGCGCAACACGTAGGCGCCGACGACCTCGCGCGAGAGCGCGAAGCGTGCGCGGTCCGCGTCGTCCATGCTCAGGATGACGAAGGGGTTCGTCGAGGGCGCTCCGCCCGCCGTCCAGGCGCGATGGTGCCCTCCAAAGCGCGTGCGCGACCACCAGAGACGGCCCGCGTTGCTGCGCCGCCAACGAGCGGAGTCCGGGGCCACTTCCCAACTACGCCAGTCAAGCGCGCCGTCTCGCTCAAGGGAGCCCGAGCCGAGGGCCTGCCACTCGAGCCTCTGAGTAAGCTTTTCCAGAAAGGCCGCGTCGGCGTTCGGCGAGCGGTCGAGCCCGGCCCACGCTTCGGGCGGGACCATCACGCCGCTCGCCTTGGCGACGGCTTCGGTGAGCCCATCAACCGGGGTGATTATGCGCGAGGAGCCCTTCGCGGAGACCTCGCGTCCGAGCGCCCTCGCAAGCGCGCGCGTGGGCACGCTGCTGAAGACGCGAGCGCACTTCTCGGTGGCGACCACGCGCGTGGGGGTTGCGTAGAGGATGCCGCCCGGGTTGAGCATCACGTCACCCTCGCGCTCAAGCGCGTCGCACACCTCGTCGAGGCGGGCCTCATCGAGGGCGATAGCGGGCGCGAGCAGTCGCGCGACGCGTGAGAGTGTCGCCGCGCGCGGTGCGTGCTTCCGGGCGTGAACCTCGGCGCGCACGAGATCGCAGAGGGCTTCGAGGGAGTCCGGGACGCCGGCTTGGCTCTGGGCGAGCCGCTTCACTGCTTCTTCGCGGGTGACATGCGAGAGCGTCATCACAGACCCTCCGTGAGGTCGTTCAGCATGTCGTCCACGCTGCCGAGATTGATTGCGTCGTCGAACGACCACTCGCGCCGACGGAGTTGGCGGTCGCCCTTGCGGTGCGTCGTCCAGCGGGCACCGTCGGTGACGATCGCGTCGCGCACCTTCGCCGCCGAGCACGCGCTGTCGATCCACGTGCGGTGGTCGCGCAGAACGCTGTCGACGTCGGTCGTGAGCACCAGGAGACGCGACGGCGACCGTGTGATGCCCCCGCTCGCCCGCTCGTCGATGGTGAGCAGCCATGCGGCGAGGTCGTGCGGCGCGTCCGCGCCGTTGGGCACAGCGAGCGAATCGACGCCATACCCGAGGCGCGTGGTCGTCGGCTCGAACCACATGGGCATGAGCTTCATCCACATGCCCTTGAGGCTCTGCACTCGCTCGGAACGCTGTTGCCAGAGCGCGATGAGCTGCGCGCAGACCTCCTCCAGCGAGGCGCGGTCGTCGAGAGGGATAAAGCGGCGACCCAGCTCGCGGAAGTCGACCACGAGATCTGCGACGGATGATCGTACGGCACGGGCCTCGAGAAGCGGGCGGACATCCTCGAAGGAGACGGTGCGATCGTCGTTGCCGTAGACCGTCGCGATCGTCTCCTCGTGCGCGGCGAGCCCACCCCAGCGCACAGTGATGGGGCACCCGGGCGGGGCCGTCGCTTCGAGCGAGTTCAAGCCGTGCGGCATGCTCGTCGTCCACGCTGCGCTGACGTATTCGCTCATGCTCTGAGCGACCTCGAAGACCAGCGTTGCGGTCTGCACGCTGGTCCTGGAGTGCAGCAGCGCGCAGGCCCACCGCCCCGCTGCTGGTTTGCCGAGAGAGACCAGACCGCTCGTCGAGAGAGCGAGGCGCTCCGTGCCTTCGGGGCCGTGGAGGAACAGCATGGCCTCGTCGCCGCCTTCGAGGGCGACGCCGCTTACGTTCACGACCAGCTCCGTCCCCTTGTCGAACACCGGATAGCTGTCGCCACGAGCGTTCGTGCGCCACGCTGAAGCAGGAGCCAGGGCCCACTCGAGGCGCGGTGAGGCTTCGCCCACGTCAACGCCGAGGGCCTTCAGAGCATCGCCCGTCGACGGCGAGAGCTGCGCCGCCAGGTCGAGGGACCAGATGCGCCAGCCATCGTCTAGCTCGGCGCCGCGGTCGTTTCCGACCGTCGGCGGAAGCAGCAGCCGATAGGACTGCCCGAGAGAGAGGGTCGTGTTTGTGACGAACTGGCCCACGCCCTCGGCATCGACACGAAACACGTGCGGGGTCGTAACGTCGAGCGCACCGAAGGTGAGCTGGTCGAGGCCGATGTCCTGTTCGTCCTCGAAGCCTACAGATTCCCACCGCCACGGACCGCTTCCTGGTCGCACCGACACCCGCGTCGGGCGCAGCTTCGCGTTCGCCGCCAGCACGAAGGCATCCCACTCGGTGCCGACGACGCGGAGCTTCTTCACGAAGGGCGGGAGACCATCGAGCGGACCGATCTCGAGCTGGAGACCGCCCGCAGCCACGTCGTGGCAGACGAGTTT
>JAEYZO010000511.1 GCA_023428035.1 Pseudomonadota bacterium
CCCCTTTCAACGTGCAGCGAGCCGCGGCAGCGGCTGTACCCCAGCCATCGAGCGCAGCGACTCACGCGCCTTCAAAGGGGTGGGTGAGCCATCCGGGGGGCGTCGGCCCTACCCCCTACCCTCCTCGCGAGCCCGCCGTAGCGCCACCGAAGTACCCCCTGGGTGATCGGGAAGCATCCACACCGCTACCCGAGCAACACTGCCGGTGATCTGTACCCATCACCGGCGCTATGGCTCCATCACCCTCGGTGATCTGCGCCCATCACCGACGCTACGGTCCCATCACCGCGGGTGATCGCGGACCATCACGGTTGATGGTTCTCTATCACCGCGGGTGATGTGGCCGTGGCGCCGTCGCCAGGGGGCGAACACTGGGGGGCGGTCTGGTGCCACTCCGGAGGTGTCAGCGACCAGGTCACCCCAGTAGAAGGGTGCGCGCGCCGTGGAGGGTCATCGCCCCGGCCCGGGTGCGGCGGATCCTCCAGGCGATGGCGTCGACGCCGACGGCTTCACCGAGGTCGTGCGCGAGCGAGCGCATGTACGTGCCCGAGGAGCACGACACCTCCAGCGAGGCGACCGTGTACCTCGCCCCTGCCTGCCCGCGGGTCGCCTCGCGCCACCGCGCGTCGATGGCCTCCTGGCGAAAGTCACCGCGCACCCGCGCGACTCGTCGCCGCGCGTCGTCTTCGATCTCGGCGCCGTCGACCTCGCGCCACCCCGTCACGTTCACGGAGTACAGAGTTCGCTCCATGGTCGGGCGCTCCACGTCGATCCCCGCGTGCCCGTAGGAGATCAACGAGCGGCCGTTCACCTTCACCTGCGCGAACGGAGCGACTCGCTGCGCGAAGGCGCCGACCATCGCCGCGCACCGGTCGCGCACCGCGCCCTCGTCGACGAGGACGGGTCGCGCCGCGCGCACCAGGCCGAGCGCGTCGAAGGAGTCGGTGTCGACGCCGAAGAGCACGTCGACCTCGTAGGTCTTGTCGGCGCGGCGGAGCTCGCGGGCCTGGCGGTTCTCGTCGTCGACCAGCACCACGAGCAGCCCCTCGGCGAGGGGGTCGAGGCGCCCGGCGTGGCCGAGCTTCGCGCGTGAGAGGGCGGGGTCTTCGCCGCGCAGCGCGGTGAGGGCCTGCACCGAGGAGGGGCCGACGGGCTTGTCGAGCGCGAACACGGCGCCGCGATGGTAGTGCAGCGGAGTGCGGCGGTGGTGGTGCGCCGCGATGGGAACGCACTGGAGAACGACCCCGGACTGGAGTCCGGAGTGGGGATCAGTGAGACCACCCCTTTCAACGTGCAGCGAGCAGCGGCCAACCCCAGCCATCGAGCGCAGCGACTCACGCTCCTTGAAAGGGGTGGATCAGTGAGACCAACGCCGCCGCGGTTGCGCCCCCCGGCGCTTCGATGACACAAGCGCTGCGCCGTGCCCGTCGACCTCGACTCGCTCCGTTCGCTCCTCGCCACGCTCCGCAAGCGCACGCCTTCGATGCGCGCCGCCGAGGCCAACCGGCTCGTCGACGCGGGCGCGGTGATGGTCCAGCGCGAGGGCGACGACGAGGCCATGCTCGTCCTCCAGGTGCCGGGGTGGAGCATCACGCCCACGGTCTTCCTCTACCCCGACGACGAGGAGTGGACCTGCGACTGCGGCGGCTCCGACCCCTGCGCGCACGTGCTCGCCGGCGCCGTCGCGCTCGAGCGCGCCCGCGCGAAGGGAACTTCACTGCCCTCGCTCTCCGAGCGGCAATCCCGACTGCGCTACGCGCTCCGCGCCGACGGCGACCGCCTCTTCGTCGACCGCGCCGCCGTCACCGCGCAAGGCGCCGCGACGTCCATCCACGGCGAGCTCAGCGGCGTGTCCGTCCCCCTCGCCGTCGAAGACCACGACCGCGCCGTCGACCGGCTCCTCGACCACCCCGAGGGGAGCGTGCGACCCGAGCGCGTCGCGAAGCTCCTCGCCGCGCTCGCCTCCGCGAAGGACCTCCGCGTCGCGGGCGAGAGCGTCACCGTCTCCCCCGAGCCCGTTCCCCCGCGCGGCTTCGTCGACTCGCACCCCAAGGGCTGGGTGCTGGGGCTCGAGCGCGACCCGGAGGTCACCGTGATCGCGCCTGGCCTCGCGCGCGTCGGCGACGCGGTGCGTCCGCTCGGGCTCTGCGACATCGCGGGCGCGCGCTGGGAGCGGCTCCCGCTCAGCACGGTCTACGGCCCCACGCAGGTGAGCGAGATGCTCACGAAGGCCCTGCCCGAGCTCGAGGCGCGCGTGCCTGTGGAGCGCCGCTCGAAGAAGGTCCCCACCGTCGCGAGCGACCTCGTCCCTCGCGTCGCCTTCGAAGTGACCCTCCTCGACCGCGCGCTCTCGGTCTTGCCCTCGGTCGTCTACGGCGACCCCCCCGTGGCGCGCGTCACCGACGGAAAGCTCGTCCCGCTCGGCAAGGTCGTCCCCACGCGCGACACCGACGCCGAGGTGCGCGAGGTGCACCGCCTCCGCGACACGCTCAACCTCATGCCGGGCGTGCGCAGCACCTTCAAGGGCGCCGACGCCGCGCGCTTCATCGCGAAGCTCCGCGCGTGGAGCCCGACCTCCGCGGGAGACACCAACGCCCTCTTCGGAGACAAGCCCCTCGCGCCGAAGCTCACCGTGCGCGACGACGGCTTCGACCTCGACTTCGAGCTCCCCGCCGACGGTGGCGCGCCCGCCCGCCACGCCGACGCCGCCGCCGTGGTGCAGGCCTGGCGCGAGGGCCTCGACGTCGTCCCGCTCACCGACGGGTCGTGGGCGCCGCTCCCGACTGAGTGGCTGCGCGAGCACGGCCAGCGCGTCGC
>JAEYZO010000549.1 GCA_023428035.1 Pseudomonadota bacterium
CGCCCGCCCCGGTTGTTCTTTTGTGGTCGCCCCCGCCCACGACCTTGGCCGGGTCGATCACGCCCATCTGGAGCATGTCGCCGTACTCGTCGGTGGCGGCGTTGTAGCCGAAGGAGCCGGAGCCCTCGCGGACCTTGTTCACCACGATGGAGCCCTCGACGCCGGCGTTGGCGGCGATCTGGCGGAGGGGCTCCTCGATGGCGCGGCGGATGATGGTCGAGCCGAAGCGCTGCTCGTCGTCGAGCTGGAGCTTGTCGAGCGCCGCCGAGAGGCGGATCAGCGCGACGCCGCCGCCCGGGACGATGCCCTCCTCGACGGCCGCGCGGGTCGCGTTGAGGGCGTCCTCCACGCGGGCCTTCTTCTCCTTCATCTCGACCTCGGTGGCCGCGCCGACCTTGATCACGGCCACGCCGCCCGCGAGCTTCGCGAGGCGCTCCTGGAGCTTCTCGCGGTCGTAGTCGCTGGTGGTGTTCTCGATCTGGGCCTTGATCTCCTTCTCGCGGGCCTTGATCGCGTCGGCCGAGCCAGCGCCGTCGATGATGGTGGTGTTGTCCTTGTCGATCTTGACGCGCTTGGCGCGGCCGAGGTCCGACAGGGTCACGTTCTCGAGCTTCGCGCCGAGCTCCTCGGAGATCACCTGGCCGCCCGTGAGGATGGCGATGTCCTTGAGCATCTCCTTGCGGCGGTCGCCGAAGCCGGGGGCCTTGACCGCGCAGCACTGGAGCGTGCCGCGGAGCTTGTTCACCACGAGCGTCGCGAGCGCCTCGCCCTCGGTGTCCTCGGCGAGGATGAGCAGGGGCTTCTGCTGCCGGGCGATGGACTCCAGCACCGGGAGCAGGTCCTTCATGTTCGAGATCTTCTTCTCGGAGATGAGGATGTACGCGTCCTCCAGCGACGCGACCATGCGCTCGGTGTCGGTCACGAAGTACGGCGAGAGGTAGCCGCGGTCGAACTGCATGCCCTCGACCACGTCGAGGGTGGTGTCGGCGCTCTTGGCCTCCTCGACGGTGATCACGCCCTCGCGGCCGACCTTCTCCATCGCCTCGGCGAGGAGCTTGCCGATGGTCTCATCGCCGTTGGCGGAGATGGTGCCGACCTGGGTGATCTCCTTGGGGTCCTGCGTGGGCTTGGCGAGGTTCTTCAGCTCGACCACGATGGCCTCGACGGCCTTGTCGATGCCGCGCTTGATCTCCATCGGGTTGTGGCCCGCGGCGACGAGCTTCGAGCCCTCGCGGAAGATCGACTGCGCGAGCACGGTCGCGGTGGTGGTGCCGTCACCGGCGGTGTCAGAGGTCTTCGAGGCGACCTCGCGCACCATCTGGGCGCCCATGTTCTCGAAGCGGTTCTCGAGCTCGATCTCCTTCGCGACCGTCACGCCGTCCTTGGTCACGACGGGCGACCCGAAGGACTTCTCGATCACGACGTTGCGGCCCTTGGGGCCGAGGGTGACCTTGACGGCGTTGGCGAGGGCGTCGACGCCCTGGAGCACGAGCTTGCGAGCGGTCTCGGTGTAGACGATGTCCTTGGCTGCCATGGGGTTGGGTTCTCCTCTGGTGTGATGTCAGTGGTGACGGTGGTCGGGGGCGGAGCTCAGCGCTCGATCACGCCGAGGATGTCCTCCTCGCGGATGATCAGGTGCTCGACGTCGTCGAGCTTCACCTCGGTGCCCGAGTACTTGCCGAACAGGACCTTGTCGCCGACCTTCACGTCGACGGGGCGCACGGTGCCGTTCTCGGTGGCCTTGCCGCCGCCCACCGCGATGACCTCGCCCTCGATCGGCTTCTCCTTGGCCGAGTCGGGGATGATGATCCCGCCCTTGGTGCGGTTCTCGGCCTCGATGCGACGGACCAGGATGCGGTCCTGGAGGGGACGGATCTTCATGTCGGACTCTCTCCTTCGTTGTTGGCGCTCGTGCGCGGACGCAACACGACCCCTCCGCCGAGCGCGCACGCTCGACGACGATGGTCGTAGACCTCCCCCTGACGCCCCCGCGAGGAGTGACCACCCAGAGCCTCACCCCCTCTGAGGGGTGAGTCGCCCTCGGCGATTTCTGGCACTCCCTCGCGCTGACTGCCAGGAGCGGCGCGCAACATAAACCGATCGGGAGGGGTGTCAACCCCGTCTTGATGAAGTCCTCATCGCCCGAAAATTCACCTTGATTCGCCGGAGTGGCACTCGACCGGGGAGAGTGCCAGCGGTCGTCGCGGCCCCGCGAAGGGCGCGCCGTGGGGGCTTCGAAGGGCCGCGAGAGAAACGTGAACCAGCGGGGGCGAGCGGCGCAGAATGGAGGGTGACACCGACGGCGATCTCGCCTCGCGGGTCGCCGCCTCGAACCCTCGGAGAGGTGTGGATGGCGATCGAGACCTGCGCGGACCTGAACGGTTTCTTCAAAGAGGCGGTGGCGACCGCGATGCGCCGACGGCGCGTCGACGCCGCGGCGCCGCCCGTGGAGTACGTCACCGGGCTCCTGGTGGCCTGCGCGTCGAGCGACCCTAGAGAGGTGCTCTCGACCCCCCTGGTCGAGCGCCTCGACGCGGCGCTCTGCGCGGCGCCGGCCCCGAGGATGGTGGAGCTGCAAGCGGTGGGCGACGCGGCGCTCACCCGCGCGGGTCTCTTCGGAGACCACGTGGCGAGGCACGAGGGGGTGCTTGGGCTGTACGTGACGATGGGCGCCTTCGCGTACCGCGAGGCCGCGGCGATGTCGCGGAGCGCGGCGGGCTCTGCCCCCGTCGCGCTCGAGGAGATCGGAGAGGATTTCCCGCGCTACGTCGACGTGCTGGCGGAGGTGGCCGAGGCGAGCGCGCTGGGCGCGGTCACGCGCAGCGTGGTGCAGCTCTACGACCGGTGGAAGGAGGCTCGGAGCGTGAAGGCCCTCGAGGAGCTCGCGCGCAGGGGAGTGTTCCCCGCGGGGGAGGGGGGCGGGGCGGGCTCGTAGCGCTCAGCCGAAGCGGCGCTTGAGGTCGTCGATGTACTCGTCGACGGCCTCTCGCGACGCGCGGTTGAAGCGCACGCGCCCCTCGGCGATCTCACGCAGGGAGAGCACCGCGGGCTTGTTGCGGTACTTGTGCGGGTCGAGCTGGAGCTTCGCGCCCTTCATGAGCTGTCGCGTGCGGGTCGAGGCGAGGATGACGAGGGCGAAGCGGTTGTCTTCGTTGTCGAGGCAGTCTTCGACGGTGACACGAGCCATGGGGTGCGTTCCTCGGTGGGGCGCCCTCGGCGGAGCGCAGCGGGGGGCGCGACCCTACTTCGCGCGGCGGGAGATCGCAACGGCCCGGAGCGCTCAGCGGGCGAAGCGCAGGCGGCCGAAGCGGGAGGCGCGGTGGAAGTTCCCCTGGCCGAGCGTGGGCGACCAGGCGGTGGCCTCGCGCTGCCCGTCGCGAAAGGCGTAGAGGTTTGCGCGCCACACGTCGCCCGGCGACGGAGGCGGCCGGTCGAAGGACGACCACCGGAGGAGCAGCTCCACGGCGTACGCGCCGCGGCTCGGGATGAGCTCTACCCGGTGCAGGTCGTCGGGCTCCCAGTCTTCGTGGCCGTAGCGGGTGACCCCGTCGGGGCCGCGGGTGACGGGGCGGTTGTAGTCGTCGAAGCGCGTCGACCAGCGCGCGCCGCCGAGGCCGTACTGGAGCTCGAAGTAGTCGCGGTTGTCGGCGCGGTCGCCGGGCTGGAGCATCAGCTCGACGCCCGTCGAGCGCTCCCAGATGTGCGGGTCGCGCTCGCCGGGGGCGACGTAGCTCCGCGGCGCGCCGTCGAGCACGCGGAAGGCCACGAGCAGGCCCTCGTCGCTCCAGGCGACCCAGGCCTCGGCGTTGGCGCGGTAGGCGCGCACCGAGCGGCCGTTGCCCGGGGCGACGAAGCCCTCGATGTGCCCCGCGCTCGACCACTCGCCCTCGCCGAGCGCGCCGTCGATCTGCATCGTCCCCGCGGGGACCCACGGCACGCGGAGCTCGGGGATCCTCCCGTCGCTGCGGTCGACGGAGGGGGTGTCGCGGCCGCGGGCGCAGCCCGC
>JAEYZO010000624.1 GCA_023428035.1 Pseudomonadota bacterium
GCTCTACGTGATGACCAACCGCGGCGCGCCGAAGTACCGGGTGATCTCCGCGGACGCGGCGGCGCTCTACCGCTCGCCCCCAGCGCGTCGCGAGGGCGTGACCGCGCTCGCGGTCGCGCCCGCGGGCCCGTGGCGCGAGCTGGTGCCCGAGGGGGCGCACGTCATCGACGACCTCGCTCTCGCGGGGGACCGCATGGTGCTCACCTTCACGGAGAACATCGCGTCGCGGGTGTACGTGCACGACCTCTCGGGGCGACGTCTCGCGTCGGTGACGCTGCCCGCCGAGGGCACGGTGCCCGGCGTCGACGCGAGCGACGACGGCGACGGTGCGGTGTTCTCGTTCCAGTCGTTCTTCTGGCCGTCGCGGGTGTACGCGCTCGACCGCGCCGCGCTGCACCGGAGCGGTGAGCTCAGCCCCGCGGCGGTGGTCGAGCCCTCAGGCGGCGTAGACCCCACCCGCTTCTCCCTCGACCGGGCGGCGGTCCCGAGCCGCGATGGGACGCAGGTGAACGTGTTCCTGCTCCGACCGCGCGGGCTCACGCCGAACGGCGACGCGCCGGTGCTGCTCACGGGCTACGGCGGCTTCAACATCTCGCTCCTACCGCGGTACTCGCCCGCGTCGATCTACTGGCTCGAGCGCGGGGGCGTGTACGCTGTCGCCAACCTCCGCGGGGGCGGCGAGTTCGGCGAGACCTGGCACCGCGACGGCGCGCTCGACCGCAAGGAGCACGTCTTCGAGGACTTCGAGGCCGTCACGCGCTGGCTCTCGTCGTCGGGCTTGAGCCGCCCCGAGCGCGTCGCCATCACGGGCGGGTCGAACGGCGGGCTGTTGATGGGCGCGATGCTCACCCGCGCGCCCGACGCCTTCGGGGCGGTGTTCGCGAGCGTGGGGCTCTACGACATGGTGCGCTATCACCGGTTTCCGCCGGCGAGCATCTGGGCCTCGGAGTACGGCGACCCCGAGCAGCCCGACGCCTTTCGCTGGCTCTACGGCTACTCGCCGTACCACCGCGTGCGGGAGGGTCAGCGCTTCCCCGCGACGTGGATCGAGACCGCCGACCACGACACGCGGGTGTATTGGGGTCACTCCACGAAGTTCGCGGCGCGGCTGCAAGAAGCCCAGGCGGGCGAGGCCCCGATCTTCTTCTTCATGCAGCGCGACGTGGGTCACGGCGCCGGCACCCGGCGCGACGACGAGCTCAACCGCTGGAGCCGGCTCTACACCTTCATCGAGTCGCAGCTCCAGGTGAACTCACCGAGCACGTCGACCCCATAGAAGGGAAATTAATAAAGCGGCGGCACCTAGGGCGTTGGGGGGGGAGGACGCCGGCGCCGCCGCCGGGAAGCCTTAGAGCGACACTCGTGCCATGCGCGCCACGCGGGTTATCTCGCGCTACGACCCGACGCGCCTTGCACGACTGAAACGACGATCTGAAAGCCACCTTTCGGATGTGAAAGGACCGCGAGGCCCTCCGGAGGAGAGAGTCTCCAGCGCTTGACGGTCTCGTGAACGGATTTAGTTTCCGTTCACCGATCAACCTCCCCGAAGCGCCCGTGTCACGGGGATCGGGGAAGGGGAAGCGGCTCGGGCGGGCTTCATACGCGGCGCGGTGCGCCGACGGAGGCTGACGCCAATTCCCAAGGAGCATGACCGCGATGAGCCAGAGCCATTCCACCCGTGCGTTCCCCAGCTCACCCTTTCCGCTGCTGCCGCTGAGGAGCGGGCACCTCCTCCCCGGCACCACCCTCTCGGTCCCCGTCGGCCGGGTGCGCTCGGTAGCGCTCCTCGACGCGCTGACCCCAGGCGCCCTCCTCGGCGTGGTGGCGCAGCGCGACCCCGCCGTGTCCGACCCCGACGAGGCGAGCCTGCACCGCGTGGGCACCATCGCTCGCATCGCGAGGCTGGAGCGCACCCGCGACCGCGGGTACCGCCTGGTGATCGAGGGCCTCGGACGCTTCAAGCTCACCGCCCTCGCGACGCGCGAGCCCTACTGGAAGGCCGAGGGCGAGCCCCTCGACGAGCCGATCACCGACGAGCCCGAGGCGCGGCTCCTCGCGCGCGCCCTGAAGGACCGGCTCACCGAGCTGGTCTCTCGCGAGGGCGGCAGCGCGGCGTCGGTCACCGCCGACGAGGAGGCCCCCGGACGCGTAGCCGACCAGGTCGCGGCCATCCTCGGGCTCCCTCCCGACAAGGAGCTCGCCGTGCTCGAAGCCGCCGACGTGATCGAACGCCTGCGGCTCGTGGCGACGCTGCTCTCGGAGACCAAGGCCCTCGCGGAGCTCAAGACCCGCGTCGAGCAGGACGTGCGGCGCGAGGTGTCGAAGCACCAGCGCGACGCCCTCCTGCGCGAGCAGATCCGCGCGCTGCGCAAGGAGCTCGGCGACGACGAGGCCGACGACCCGAACGAGAGGCTGAAGTCTCGCCTCGAGGCGGCCGAGCTGCCCGACGAGGTGCGCGCGGCGGCCGAGCGCGAGATGAAGCGCCTGGAGTCGATGAGCGGGCCGGGGCCCGAGGCGCACGTGATCCGCAACTACCTGGAGTGGGTCCTCGAGCTGCCCTGGAGCACCCGCGCGCCCGCGAAGGACGACCTCGACGCCGTGGCCGCGAAGCTCGACGCCGACCACGCGGGGCTCGACGACGTGAAGACCCGCATCCTCGAGCACATGGCCGTGCTCAAGCTCTCGGGCAACCCCCGCGGGACCATCCTCTGCCTCGCGGGGCCCCCGGGCGTGGGCAAGACCTCGCTGGGGCAGTCGATCGCCGACGCCACCGGGCGGCCCTTCGTGCGCATCGCCCTCGGAGGCGTGCGCGCCGAGGCCGAGGTGCGCGGCCACCGGCGCACCTACGTGGGGGCGCTCCCGGGCCGGGTGCTCCACGCGATGCGCAAGGCGAAGGTGAAGAACCCCGTCGTGCTCCTGGACGAGATCGACAAGCTCGGCGCCGGGTGGCAGGGCTCCCCCGAGGCGGCGCTGCTCGAGGTGCTCGACCCCGAGCAGAACAAGACCTTCACCGACCACTACCTGGAGCTGCCCTTCGACCTCTCCGAGGCGCTCTTCGTCTGCACGGCGAACGACCTGTCGACCCTGTCTGCTCCGCTGCGAGACCGCCTCGAGGTGATCGAGGTGCAGGGCTACACCGCCGACGAGAAGCTCCGCATCGCGCGGGAGCACCTGATGCCCAGGCACCTCGCGCAACACGGCGTGCCCGCTGAGCTCTTGAGCGTCTCCGACGGCGCGCTGCGCGCGATGATCGACGGGTACACCCGCGAGGCCGGCGTGCGGCAGCTCGGCCGCGAGCTCACCCGGCTCTGCCGCGCCGTAGCCCTCGCCGTCGCTCGGGCGACGGACCAGAAGCCCTCGCCCGTCTCCGTCGACGCGGGCGACCTGCAGCCGTACCTCGGCCGACGAAAGTTCTTCTCCGAGGTCGCCGAGCGCACCGCCGCCCCCGGCGTCGCCACGGGCCTCGCGTGGACCCCCGTGGGCGGAGACATCCTCTTCATCGAGACCTCTCGGATGCCCGGCCGCGGGCAGCTAGAGATCACCGGGCAGCTCGGCGACGTGATGAAGGAGTCGGCGCGCGCGGCGCTCACCTACGTGCGCTCGAACGCCGACGCGCTGGGCGTGACCCAGGGCGCCCTCGCGGAGCACGACGTGCACATCCACGTGCCCGCGGGCTCCGTGCCCAAGGACGGGCCCTCGGCCGGCGTGACGATCTTCACCGCGCTCACCTCGCTCCTCACGGGGCGCCGGGTGCGGAGCGACACGGCCATGACCGGCGAGTGCACCCTGCGCGGGCGGGTCATGCCCGTCGGGGGCATCAAGTCGAAGGTGCTCGCGGCGCACCGGGCTGGGATCACCCGCGTGGTGCTCCCCGCGAAGAACGAGCGCGACCTCGACGACGTGCCCGAAGCGGTGCGAGGCGCGATGACCTTCGTGCTCGCCGACGACATGCGCGAGGTGCTCGACGCGGCGCTCGAGCCCCTGCCCCTCACCTCGGCGGCCGACAACGACATCGCGGTGCGCCCGGCGGCGTAGCGCGACCCCCGCTTCGCGGCGGCGCCGACCCGCACTATGGTCGGCGCCGTGCGGAGCGAGCTCACCCACCTCGACGGCCCTACCCACCTCCTCGACTTCGGCGGCGAAGGCCCGCCCATGGTCCTCGTGCACGGCCTGGGCGGCAACGCCCTCAACTGGATGCGCGTCGGCCACGCCCTCGCGCGGCACCACCGGGTGTACGCGCTCGACCTCGTGGGCTTCGGCCGCACGCCCCTCGGGGGCCGCGCGTCGACGGTGCCCGGGCACTCGTCCCTGGTCGAGCGCTTCGTCGAGCGGCTGGGCGAGCCCGCCACGCTCGTCGGGAACTCCATGGGGGGCATGGTCTCCCTCGACCTCGCCTCGCGGCGGCCCGAACTCGTGCGCCGGCTCGTGCTCGTCGACCCCGCGATCCCTCGCTACGACCGCGCGCCGCTCGACCGCGCCGTGGTCGCCGCCTTCAGCGCCTACGCGGTGCCTGGCGTCGGGGAGGCGTGGCTGCGCCGCGTAGGCCGCGAGGTGCCGCCCGAGAAGCTCCTCGCGTACTTCATGGACCTCTGCGGCGTCGACGCCCGCGCGCTGCCGCGCGACGTGTACGACTCGCACATCGAACTCGGCCTCTACCGCCGGGGGCTCCCCTGGAACGACGCGGCCTTCCTCTCGTCGGCGCGGTCGCTCCTCCGCCGGATCCTCGTGCGCCCTCGCTGGGAGTCGATCGCTCGCGGCGTGCGCGCGCCCACCCTGCTCATGCACGGCGAGCGCGACCGGCTGGTCTCCGTGGTCTCCGCGCGGGGGCTCGCGAGGCGCAAGGCCCACTGGCGCTTCGCGGAGCTCTCAGGGGTGGGGCACACGCCCATGCTCGAGGTCCCGGAGCGCTTCGCCGAGGTGACCCTGGACTTCACCGCGGGCGCCGCGGATTCGGGGCTGCGCGCGAGCCCGTGATAGCGTCGCCGGCCTGGGACGACGATGATCGACGAGGCCCTCCTGCCCCTGGTGCAGCGGCTCGACAAGGACCCCGACGACGGCGAGGCCCTCGAGTCGCTCTGGCGTGAGCTCAACCGCCGCGGTGAGTTCGAGACCCTTGGCGTGCTCGCCGAGAAGGTCGCCGCGCGGCGGCAGGACCCCGCCTCGGCCCGGGCCCTGCTGCACCGCGCCGCGGAGCTCTGGTCGCGGGAGCTCCGCCGCGACGAGCGCGCCGTCGCCGTCTGGCAGCGCGTGCTCGCGGAGTCTCCCGCCGACGTGAGGGCGCTCCTCGGCGTGGCGCGCTCGTACACC
>JAEYZO010000680.1 GCA_023428035.1 Pseudomonadota bacterium
CGACGCGGTGGTCCCACGGCGAGCGGGCGGGGGCGCGCCCCGTGGCGGCGGTACCGCGGCGCGTCACAGCGCGGCGTTGACCGCGCGTCGGGTTCTACGGCACACGTCGCCGCGCGATGAGCGCCCCTCACGAGAGCAAGGTCGTCACCTTCGTCCCCGTCGCTCCGCCGCCCGCGGGCGAGCGCGCGCGGCGCCCGATGCGCGGCTCCGGGGAGGGCGAGAAGCGCAACCGCTACCACCCGCCGGAGCTGCTCGACAGCCCGTCGCCCGTGGGCTTTCGCGCGCGGGTGAGCCTCCGGCGCGACGAGGCCGTGGCCGCCCTCTCGATGCTCGCGCTGCCGCGCCCCACGCGCTTCGTCCCGGGCCCCGCGGTCCGCGAGGAGGAGCTCTTCGAGGAGTCGAGCCTCGGGGTGCTGGCCTCGAGGCAGTCGACCAACTTCCGCGGGCAGCGCGCGGTCGTCCTGGGTCCCCGCGACGGCGCCACGGCCGCGGCCCTCTTGAGGCGGATCGGTCGCGGCGAGGCCGCGGTGCTCGACGGCGCGAGCCACACCCACGTCGTGCTCGCGCGGCCCTACACCACGCCCTTCACGCAGCTCCTGACCTTCATCGGGCACCGCCCCGTGGCGAACTTCGTCACCGTGCCGCTGAGGGCCTTTCGCAAGGCCGCGTATCACGTGACCGACATCCCCACGATCGGCTACCTCACGGAGCTGCACCTGGGCGTGCTCGCCGACGCGATGGAGCGCGCGGCGGTCGTGGCGAGCGGGGGGGCGCGCCGCGCGCAGGTGCTCCTCGAGCCCTACGACCGACCGAAGGACGCCGCCGCGCTCGCGGAGCTCGAGGCCCTGGTGGGGGTGACCCCCGCGGACCGGCGCGCGGGGTGGCGCGTCGCGCTCGTGGCGCAGGTCGGCTACGTCGAGGAGGCTGAGCGCGCGGCCCTCGACGGGGCGTCGGCGCGGCGCGTCGGCGCGGCGTGCCTGGCGATGCGCTCGGAGCGCATCCAGCCGGGGGTGAACGCCGAGGAGGGCGCGCCGGAGAACTACCAGAAGCGCCAGGCGATGGACGTGCCCGAGGAGCTCACGGTGATGGCGGGGCGCGCGGCCTACAACGCCTTCGCGCACTTCCTCGGCGTGCCTCGGGAGCGCGCCAAGGAGCTGCTCCTCCTGGAGCGCATGGACGTGCTCACCCCCGGCGGCAAGGACCGCCTGCGCGCCGTTCGCCGCGAGCTCGAGGAGGTGACCGAGCTCCTGCACCGGAGCATCCCGGTGTGGGCCGACCTCGCCACGGGGCGCGCCCTCTCGCGCGGCGTCGCGCGGGGCAAGAAGGCCTTCGCGCTCGCGGGGCAGCGCATCTACCTCGGGGGGCTCTCGCGCCGAGAGGTGGAGCGCGAGGGCAAGACCTTCGCCCACGCCGTGCGCGCCTTCGGCGCCGCGGCGGCGAGGAGCGCGTTCGTGGTCGAGGTGGTGGGCTCGACGGAGATCCCCGACGGGTGCGACCTGCTCGCGGGCGTGTGCCTCATGGCCGGGCCCGTGAACCAGAACGACATCGGCAAGACCTTCTTCGGCATGAAGGACCTGCTCTCCCACGTCTACCCCGACCGCGACCCCACCTCGCTGCTGGTGTGGACGCTCAAGGCCAAGACCGTCGCCGACCCCATCGGCAACGAGGAGCAGCTCCTCAACCGCGCGCGCCGCGGGGCGCTCGTCGACCTGCGCGCGGGGCCTCACGAGCTCGTGGGCGTGCGCGTCGGGGGGCGGGTGAAGCCCCTGCGCCGCGAGGGGGAGCGCGTGAGCCAGGAGCGGGCCTTCGGCGACGTCGGCAACTTCGCGACCTTCGACGACGGCCGCGAGATCACGGGCAACCGAGGCGCGCCCTGGCCCGCCGAGCTCCGCCGCGTCGCGGTGTGGGGGGCGGAGTCGTGAGCGCGCTCCGAAGTCACCTCGGGCTCCTCGTGGGGTCGCGGCCCGGGCTGCGCGAGGGCGAGCCGCTGCCTGCGCTCCGCGTGACGGGCGAGGTCGCGTGGGAGCGCGCGAAGGTCGACGCCTACCGTCGCCTCACGGGGGCGGTCGGTCGGTCGACCCTGCCGCTGCTCGCGCCGCAGGTGATGGCCGCGGGGCTGCACCTCGAGCTCTTCGCCGACCGGCGCTTTCCCTTCAAGGCGCTGGGGCTCGTTCACGTCGAGGACGCGGTGGCGTGCGAGCGCGCGGTGCCCGCGGAGTCATCGCTCTCGCTCGTCGCGTCGGTCGGAAACGCCCGCCCCGGCCCTGGCGGCACGCTCTTCGACCTCACGACCGAGGCCTCGGACCGCGACGGCCCCGTGGGCACGTGGACGGCGACCATCCTCGCGCGCGGACCCCGCGGCGCGGGTGCTTCGACGGAGAAGAAGCCCGACGCGGCGCTCGACGGGTCTCTCCGCGCGAGCTCGGTGGCGACCGCGCCGGAGGACATCGGCCGGCGCTACGCGGCGGTGGCGGGCGACCTCAACCCGATCCACCAGCGGGCGATCCTGGCGAGGGCCTTCGGCTTCCCGCGGGCCATCGCGCACGGGATGTGGACGCTCGCGCGCGCCCTCGCCGAGGCGGGCGACCTCGTGGGCGAGCACCCGCGGCGCGTGCACGCCCGCTTCCGCAAGCCGCTGTTCCTCCCTGGCCGCTTCGTGATCGAGGCCCGCGACCGCGGCGACGGGGGCTTCACCGTCGCGGCCCTCCCGACGAAGGGCGGCACCGCGCACCTCGTCGCCGAGGTCCGCGCGTAGCCTCTCAGCCCTTCAATCGCACCATCAGGAACCACACCGCGCCCGCGAGGAGCGCCACCGCGAAGATCGCCGTCGCCGCGGTGAGCCCCGCCGAGGGACCCTTCCTCCGGGCAGGGACGTCCCAGTCGTCGCGCACCGCGGCGTCGGGCTGCGTGCGTCCGCCGTCGAGCGTGTACGCGTCGGGCGACGGCGGGTCGTCGTCGTTCTCCGGCTCGTCGTCGACCTCGCTCGCGGGCTCCTCACGCGCGGGCGCCTCGGGCCGCTTCGCCTCTCGCACCAGCCGTCCCAGCATCCTCTGCGCGGCGCCGCGGTTGAACGGCACCAGCAGCGCTGACAGCTCCGCCACCATCGCGCTGCGCGTGGCGACCTCTCCCACCTCGACGCGCTCGCGCAGCTCGTCGAGGCCCGTCGGCGGCGGCGTGAGCAGAGAGGTCAGCGTCGCCACCACGCCTCGCAGCGCCTCGGGGTCGTCGCCCGCGGGGGAGCACAGCTCGTTGAGGTGCACGAGCCCGTCGGCGTCGACCTCGACCCCCGAGGGGTCGATCACCAGGGCGCCCTCGCGCATCGCCTCGACGGCCTGCAGCGCGATGAAGTACGCGCTCTCGGGGGTCAGCGGCGCCCCGCGGCGCTGCAGCGCCTCGGAGAGCTCGTCGAGCTGTACCTGCACGGACATCGAGGGATCTTGGCCTTCTCAGGCCTCGGCGTGGTCGCGCACCGGGAGGCCCTGCGCCCGAAGGTAGTCCCGGGCCTGCCGCAAGGTGAAATGTCCGTCGTGAAAGATGGTCGCGGCCAGCGCGGCGTCGGCCCCGCCGCCCCCGCGGGAGATCGGCCGAACGCCCTCGGCGAGGTGCTCCAGGGTGCCCACCCCGCCCGAGGCGATCACGGGTACGCCCACGGCCTCGACCACCGCGCGCACCAGGTCGAGGTCGTAGCCCGAGCCCGTGCCGTCGCGGTCCATCGAGGTGAGCAGGATCTCCCCCGCGCCGCGTCGGTCGGCCTCCTCGCACCAGCGCAGGGCGTCGACGCCCGTGTCGGCGCGCCCCCCGTGGGTGAAGACCGTCCACCCCTTCGCGGGGTCGTCGGGGTCGCGGCGCCGCGCGTCGACCGCCACGACCAGCGCCTGCCGCCCGTAGGCACCCGCGATGGCGTCGATGAGCGAGGGGTCTCGCACCGCCGCGGAGTTCACCGACACCTTGTCGGCCCCCGCCCGCAGGATCACGTCGACGTCGGCCCGCTCGCGGATGCCTCCGCCCACGGTGAGCGGCACGAAGACCTGCTCCGCGGTGCGGGCCACCACGTCGAGCAGGATCCCCCGCGCCTCGTGCGTCGCCGTGATGTCGAGGAAGGTGACCTCGTCGGCGCCGTCGCGGTCGTAGCCGCGCGCGCACTCCACGGGGTCTCCAGCGTCGCGGATGCCCACGAAGCGCACGCCCTTCACCACGCGCCCGTTCTTCACGTCGAGGCAGGGGATGAGCCTCCGCGCGACGCTCACGGCTCCCTCACGGCGGCGAGGGCCTCGCCCACGGTGAAGGCGCCCTCGAAGAGCGCGCGGCCCACCACCGCGGCGCCGATGACCCTCCGCGAGGCGAGGGCGCGGAGGTGGTCGAGGGAGCCCACTCCCCCCGAGGCGATGACCTCGGCGGGGGCCACCGCGCGCGCGAGCGACTCCGTCGCGTCGACGTTGGGCCCGTCGCCCGTCCCGTCGCGGGAGATGTCGGTGTAGAGGAATCCGCTCGCGCCGCGGGCCGCGCAGGCGAGGGCGAGGTCGGTGGCGAGGAGCTCGGTGGTGTGGGTCCACCCGCGGGTCGAGACGCGCCCGTCGCGCGCGTCGACGGCGACGATCAACGGGAGGATCGCCGAAGCGTAAGTCACGAAGTCAGGGTCGTCCGCGGCGCGGGTGCCGACGACCACGCGGGAGGCGCCGGCGTCTCGCCACGCCGACACCTGATCGAGGGAGCGCACGCCGCCGCCGACCTGAAGCTCGAGGGCTCCCTTGAAGCGGTCGACGAGGCGGGCGATGAGCTCGGCCTGCGCGGCTCGGCCCTCGCGGGCGCCGTCGAGGTCGACGACGTGGGCGCGGGTCGCTCCGGCGGAGGCGTAGCCGTCGAGCACGGCCTCGGGCTCCACGGGGTACACGGTGGCCTGGGCGTAGTCGCCCTGGCGCAGGCGCACCACGCGGCCGCCGAGGAGGTCCATCGCAGGGATGACGATCATCGGAGGGGGCCTCTCTGGAGCGACGCTTCAATGGCGCGTCGACGTGCAGGCCAGCGCGGCGCCCCTGCGCCGCGGGGGTATCCATCGCGTGTGGCGGGCATCGCTCTGGAGCGACGCCTCAACAGCACATCGACGAGCAAGCCAACGC
>JAEYZO010000681.1 GCA_023428035.1 Pseudomonadota bacterium
TTCCAAAGTCGATTGAATTTTTCAAATCCCTTGTTCTCATAAGTGGGGTTGAGGGGTTTGGGGGGGGCGGGGGGGGGCGGGGCCCCCCGGGGCGCGAGGAGGGCGCGGGGGCGGTGGGCATGAAGGCTCCGATGCGAGAGGGCGGCGGCGGGGCGCGGGAGTCTGCGCGCGAGCGCGGTAGCGGGTGTCTGCCACGGAGCGGCCCCGGCGTGAAGAGGCGTCGGCGCCTCATGGTGTCGGTCGTTGTGTGCCGCGGCGGCGGTGTTCTAGAGTCCCGGCCCGCGCGGCCGCGGCGCCCCCGGGATGGTGGATGGGGGTTCGCGAGCGCCGCGAAGAAGGCGCCACGACCATGCAGCAGACCGACGACGGCCCGAGCGATGTCCCCCAGGTGTACGACCTGCCGAGCGACGAGGAGGCGTCGCGGCAGATCCGCAAGCGGGTGGGCCTCGCGGGGTGGCTCCTCGCGGTGCCCGTGCTCGCCGTGCTCGGCGGCACCGGGTACTACGTCTATTCGTCGGCGCAGAGCGACGCGCAGGAGAGCGAGGCGCGCGCCCAGGGCCGCCGCGAGCTCGACGCGCTGCTCCAGCAGAACCTCCCGGCGGAGCAGACCGCCGCGCGGGTGCGGGCGATCTACCAGTCGAACTCCAACGAGAGCGTGAGGCAGTCGTGCCGGCGCATCCTCGCGGGGCTCAAGGACCCTCAGTCCGTTCCGCTGTTGATCGAGGGCCTGCGGGTGCCGGGCGCCTCGCGGGCGCAAGCGGCCCTGGGCCTCGCCGAGATCGGCCTGCCCGCGGCGGCCTCGGCGCGGGCCCCGCTCCTCGCGACGCTCCCCACGACCAACCTCCAGACCGACAGGGTCGAGGTCGCCTGGGCCCTCGCGGTGCTGCAGGAGTCCTCGGCCTGGCCCACGGTGCGCGAGCTGTTGGAGGAGCAGAAGCTCCAGGCGGTGCAGGGCCTCGACGGCCGGAGGGTCTTCGACCCCGCGGTGGTGGCCCGCATGGCGGGGCGCGAGCGGCTGCACGATCTGGTGTCGTCGCAGTCGGTGGCGTCGAAGCGCCTCGCGGCCCTCTCGCTCTCGGAGCTGGGCACGCCCGAGGTGGTCGATGACCTCCTGGTGCTGGTGCGCGACGCCGACGAGAGCGTGGCGCGCGAGGCCGCGGTGGGGCTCGGCCGCGCGGGCACGCCGCAGGCGGTCGAGGGGCTGGTGCCCTTCCTCAACTCGCACGCGCCGGACCGAGACGGGATCCTCGGGGCGGTGGCGTCGAGCTCCGGCGCCCGGGGCCTCGGGGCGATCATCCACGGCACGACCGACCCGGCGGTGCGCGCGACGGCCACGCGGCTCCTGCGCGACCAGCAGGACCCCGACGCCGGCGACGCCCTCGCCGAGTCGATGGCCGCGGCGACCGGCGACGACGACCTCTCGAAGGCGACGAAGCGCAACGCGATCTTCGGCCTGGCCGAGATCGGCGACCCGAGGGCCGTCGACGGGCTGATGACCTACGCCACCTACGCGCTCACGCACCTCGACCCGGCGAGCACCACCGAGGCCAAGCAGGCGCTGGAGCTCATCCGTCGCATCCCCGGCGGCCCCGCGCGGGTGAAGGACGGCCTCGCGGCCATCGTGCGCGACCCCCACGGAGACTTCGTGCGCACCCCGGCGATCCTGGCGCTGGCGCGGGCGGGAGATCCTTCGGTGGCGCCGACGCTCACGCCCTTCCTCACGCAGCCCGACGCGCAGGAGGGCGCGGCCACGGCGCTGTGCATGCTGCACCACCCGGCCTGCTTCACCACGGTGCTCAACCAGGCGAAGCAGCCCGCGGGGCTGCGCATGGTCGAAGAGACCGCGCGCGACGAGGAGGTCAACACCCGACGTCGCAACGCGATCCGCTCGCTGGCGTGGGTGGGCTCCGAGGGCGGGGGCTCCCTCCCCGCGGTGCCCGCGGCCTCGCGCGCCGCGGTGGTGCGCGAGCTCCGTCGCATCATCGAAGACCCGACGGACCGTCGCGCGCTGCGCGAGGAGGCCGGCTACGCCCTCGCGTCGGTGGCCGACGACCGCACCCTCGAGGAGGTCTCGACCCGCGCCACCGACGCCTCGGTGCCCGAGGAGTCGCGGATCTACTACATCTACGCGCTGCGCGGCCGGAGCACTCCGACCATCGCCGCGCGGCTGGTGCAGACCTACCTGCGCCGCGGGGTGAGCCCCGAGGTGATGAAGGGCGCGGCCATCGCGGCGGGCTTCGGCGCCGACGACGCCCTGGGCGACGCGCTCGCGCCGCTGATCTCCGGCGCCGACGCGCAGGACAACTCCGTGCGCTTCGCGGCCTCGATCGCGGCGGTGCTGGGCGGCAACGCGCGCTCGACGCAGGCGCTCATCGACGCCCTCGCCACGAACGACGAGCTCGGGGGGCTCTTGCAGAACGAGTTCGCGCCGCGGGGCGCCGGGCGCGGCGACAACAACACGGCGATGCAGGAGAACTGGTCGCTGCTCCCGCTGACCGAGGCGATGTTCCGTGACGGGCGGGTGTTCCGCAGGGTGCAGACCGCGACGGCGCTCGACACGGGGCGCGCGGGCAAGCACTACAGCTGGGCGCAGAACCAGCTCGTGGCGCGGCTGAAGGCCGGCTGGGAGAGCGCGCTGGGGGTGAGCTCCTACGACGTGCGCCGGCTCCTGCGCGAGGCGGCGCTGGGCGACAACGCCGAGCGACGCGACCTGGCCTTCAAGGCCCTGCGCATCACCGCCGACCGGGGCTCGCTCCACGCGCTGCGCCGTCAGACCCGCGACGCGGCCGTGTCCGAGCGCGCCCGCCGCGAGCTCCTCGAGCTCTCCGGCGGCAGCCGCACCGGCGCCTGACGGGCTCTCTCCCCGGCGAGGGCGCGTCGCGGAGGCGACGCTCACAATTCAATCCCTCACGCCCGCACGAAGGGGAGGGTTGTACCGCGACAGGCGCAGTTCGACCCCTCACGCCCGCACGAAGGGGAGGGTCGTACCGCGACAGGCGCAGTTCGACCCCTCACGCCCGCACGAAGGGGAGGGTCGTACCGCGACGCCCGCGCGGCCTTCGCCG
>JAEYZO010000740.1 GCA_023428035.1 Pseudomonadota bacterium
TCCTTCACCTGCGCGGTGAAGCGCACGCCCGCGGCGCCGGTGCGCGACTGCAGCTCCCTCTTGCTCCGCTGGAGCGTCGCCGTGAACTTCTCCCACGACGGCGGGTCTCCCCCCTCGCCCAGCTCCCGCCTCCGCGCCAGGAACTGGTCGTACACCTCACGCCAGTGCCGCTGCTCCTCCTGCGGCGACATCGCCAGCACCCCCGGCTGCGGCGACGGGACGCTCAGCAGCGACTCCAGGTCGCCCACGTCGCGCACCCGCCCGCCCGCGCGCTGCACCTCGCGCTTCACCACTGCATCAATGCCCTCGTTCGCCGTCACCGCCAGGTCACGCGCGAAGCCCGACAGCACCAGCGGGTCGAGCCGGTCGTGGTCCTTGCGCAGGCCCTCCAGCGCCGCCGCGAGGCGCTTCTTCTTCGCGTCGTACTCGGCGTACACGAGCAGGATCCCGACGCCCGCCAGCAGCAGCGCCCCGAGAGACAACAGCGCGATGGGCACCCGAGAGAAGTCCTCCTTCGAGGCCTTCAGGAGGAAGTCCCCCGGCAGGGTCGGCAGCCCACGCGCCACCGCCACGCCGCCCCCCGACGCGCCCACCACGCCCGGCAGCGCCGCGTAGGAGACCATCCCCGCGCGCTCGCCCACCTCGATCGCGCGCGTGGTCCCGTTGCGGGTCCACTCCTCGCGCGTCGCGAGGGCGCGCACGCCGTCGGTCACCGCCGCCACCGTGGGCGAAGCAGTCCCGCCGCGCTCCGGCGTCGGCGCGACGCCCGCGTAGCTGCCGCCCGGGCCGAAGAACACCACCGTCGCCCCCGGCACCAGCAGCGCGACCTTCTCCTCGACGAAGCGCTGGTTGATCGCCATCCCGTGAACGATCGCCCCGACGTAGTACCGCCCCTCGGAGATCACCGGCCGCGCCGCCATGCGGTACGCCGCGCCGCCGAGCTCCCACACGTCGTCGCGCACGCTCCCCGACAGCGCCCGCTCCACCAACGGGATGCCCCCGAGGTAGCCGCCGAGCTCGTTGTCGTTGGGGCCCACGCGACCCACCACGATCCCGCGGCGGTCGACGGCGATGAGCACGTCGCCCTTCAAGGGCCCGAGCTCGTCGTTCAACGCACGGAGCCGCTGCGTGACCCGCACGCCGATGGCCCGCGGGCTGTCGTCGGTCGCGTTCGCCCGCGCCGCGAGGAGCGTCACGAGCTGCGCGTCGCCCGAGAGGGGCGCGAGGTCGTCGAGGCGCGTGCGCGCGTCGCGCCGCAGGAACTCATCCACGGCCCTTCGGTCGGCCTCGACGAGGGCGCCGACGTCCCCCGCGCGGTCGTGGTCGTAGATGGAGCGCGCGAGCATCGCGGCGGTCACGGAGACGCCCGCGACGAGGGCGAGCACGACGATCCAGAGTCGGGTGAACAGCACGGCTCAGCGCTCCCGCCCGTGACGGTTGGTGGGGGCCGCGGGCTCGCCCAGGGGGACCGTCACCTCGGCGGCGCGACCCTCGACGACGACGGGCTGCGCCGCCCGCTCCTCGCCCTCGAAATAGACCTTCACGGTGTACTCCCCGTCGGCGAGCCCCGTCGCGGTGAAGCCCCCGCGGGAGTCCACCGGGAGGATGCGACCCTGCCCCTCCCCCGAGCGCACCCAGCAGCGGAAGGCGGGCGAGCGCGCGTCTCGGAGCAGGTACACCCCCGCGGGAGGGGCCTGCATCTGCCGGCGGGTGCGGGGGTTGGTGAGCTCCGCGGGCACCAGCGGCGCGGCGTCGGCGGCGCGCGTGAGGAAGAACTCGTGCGCGAGGAGGTCACGGTTGTCGAGGGTGAGCGTCGCGCCGGGGGCGACCACCACGGTGCCGGGGCGGCAGCGACCGCCCTCGACGGGAACCGTCACGGGCCCGGTGGACTCGGTCACGCCCGCGCCCGTGAGCACCACGCCGAGGTCGCGCTCGGGGTTGGCCCGCGAGGGGAGCAGGGCGATCACGCCGTTGGGGACCTCCCAGTAGAACGCGCGGCGACCCGGCGGAGCGGGCCTCTCGGCGGGGGAGAGCGAGTCGTGGCCCTGGAGGGTGCCGCGGAGGTCGTGCGCGGCGGCGGCCGAGGCCACCACGGCGAGCGCGATCCCCACGACCTGCGCAGAACGAGGCTTCACGGCGAGGAGTGAACCCGCAACGCGCGGCCGGCGTCAACGCGCTTCGGAGGCGCCCCGCGGGCGAAGTCGCGCGAGTCTCTCACGCATCCGGGCCGTACTCGGGCATGATGCCCGCAGCGGCGCCGTGGTCACGCCGCGGGAGGCACACGGATGCACGGACGTGACGGAAGGGCTCGGGCGCTGAGGGCGGGGGTGGTGCTTGCGTTGTCCGCGGTGGCCGCGCCCGGAGCCGCGCGGGCCCAGTTCGCCCGTCGGATCCACGGAGAGCTCGAGGGCGGCGCCGCGGTGCTCCTGGGCGACTACCGCGGCCCCGCGGCCCTGGACGCGATGGGCGCCGTGGTCGACGGGCCCACCACCAGCGGGGGCTTCGGCTTCCGCGGGGCGCTCTCGCTCGGGGTCGACCTGGTCGACGTGCTCGCGGTCGACCTCCAGGCGGGCCTGATGGGCATGCCGACGGAGCTCCAGCGCTACTCCCCGGCGTGGACCTTCGGGCTCGGCCTCGCGGTGCAGCCCCGCGTGGGCACCGTGGGTCGGTTCGTGCTGTCGGCGCACGCGGGCCTCGCCTACGTGCCCGGAGGAACCAACGGCCAGGGCGCGCAGACCGACCCCGTCACGCCCTTCATGTTCGACGTCGGCGCGGCCTTCCTCTTCCACCTCGGCTCGGTCGCCTCGCTCGGCCCCTCGCTGCGCTACGTGCACGTCTTTCAGCCCGAGGTGCAGACCCTCGCGCACGAGTCGACCTTCCTCGGCGCGGCCAACGCGCTCACCTTCGGCCTCACGCTCCGCTTCGGCGGAGGCCGCCGCGACGACGGCCCGACCCGCGCCGCCACCGTCTCGGACCTCGACGACGACGGCGTGCCCGACGAGTCCGACCGCTGCCCCGACCGCCCGCAGGGAGACAACCCCGACGCCGCTCGCCCTGGCTGCCCCGCGGCGGAGACCGACTCCGACGGCGACGGCGTGAGCGACAACCGCGACCAGTGCCCGCAGCAGGCCCGCGGCGACGACCCCGACCTCAACCGCCTGGGCTGTCCCGCGGCGGACTCCGACGGCGACGGCGTGAGCGACGCGCGCGACCAGTGCCCTCGCGAGGCCGCGGGCGCCAACCCCGACGCCGTGCGCGCGGGCTGCCCGGCCTCGTCGGGCGCCGCGGAGTTCCCCACGGTGAGCGTCAGCTTCGACCGACGGAGCACCCGCGTCGAGGGCGCGGCCACCGCGGCGCTCGACCAGGTGGTGAGCTTCCTCACGGCGCACCCCGAGGTGGAGCTCATCGCCGTCGAGGCCCACGTCGCCGAGCACCGCACCCGCCGCCGCAACCAGCAGTTCTCCGAGGAGCGCGCGCAGGCGATCCAGTCGTACATCAGCAACCACGGGGTCGCGGGCAACCGTGTGATGGCCGTGGGCTACGGCAACCGCTGCGTCTCCGAGGGCAGCCGGGTCGACATCCGGGTGGCGCGGGTGGGCGGGCAGATGGCGCCCAACGTGACCTTCGGGTGCCCCGCCGCGGCGAGCATGGTGCCCGCGGCGCTGCGCGGCGGCGGCGGCGACGCCGCTCCCACCGTGGTGAACGTGACCAACACCCCCGACGGCGGCGACGGCGTCGAGGAGGACTCCGGCAGCGGACGTCGCCGGGGTCGCCACCGCCGCGGCCGGCGCGGGCGCAGCGGCGGTAGCCGTCACCGCCGCCGTCACTGAGGGGTGATCGTCGGGCTACGTCAGAGCGACTCGACCCAATTCACGAAGGTCGCGACGCCGTAGCCCGTCCCCCCCTTGGGCCCGAGCGCCGTCACCCGATCGAGGAAGGCCGGCCCCGCGATGTCGAGGTGCACCCACTTCGCGTCGCCGATGAACTCCCTGAGGAAGAGCGCCGCGGTGATCGACCCCCCGTAGCGCTCCCCGGTGTGCTTCAAGTCGGCCACGTCGCTCTTGAGCGAGTCGCGCATCTCCTCCAACAACGGCATACGCCACATGGCCTCGCCCGCGCTCTTCGCCGCGGAGAGGTACTGCTCCGAGAGCCCCTCGTCGTTGCAGTAGAAGCCCGCGGTGAGGGTGCCCAGCGCGACGAGGCACGCGCCGGTGAGCGTCGCGTGGTCGATGATGAAGTCCGGGTCGAGCTTGCGGCCGTAGGCGAGCGCGTCGGCCAGCACGAGCCTCCCCTCGGCGTCGGTGTTGATGATCTCCACCGATCGGCCGTCGAGGGATCCCCAGATATCTCCCGGGCGGTATGCGTTGCCGTCGGGCATGTTCTCCGCCGCGGCGACGAGCGCGTGCACCTCGACGTCGGGCTTGAGCGCCGCGATCACCTTCATCGCGCCCACCGCGAGCGCCGCGCCGCCCATGTCGGACTTCATGTCTCCCATGCCCGCCGCGGGCTTGATGCACAGGCCCCCCGAGTCGAAGCACAGGCCCTTGCCCACGAGCACCACGCGCTTGCGCCCCTTGCGGGCCTTCTCGGGCTTGTAGGTCAGGTGCACGAAGCGCGGCTCGTTCACCGACCCGCGGCCCACCGCGTCGATGAGCTTCATCCCTGCCTTACGGATCTGCGCGAGGTCGAGCACCTTCGCCGTGAGCCCGCCCTCCTTGGCCACCTCGGTCGCGACCTCGGCGAGGCGCGCCGGGGTGAGCTCGTTAGGGGGCTCGTTCACCAGGTCGCGCGCGAGGTTCATCCCCGCCGCGAGGGCCTCTCCGCGGTGCAGCGCGCGCTTCTGCTCGGCGCTGGCTTTACCGTCCTTCTGGCCGCGCCAGCCGATGACGGCGCGCTCGAGCTCCTTCTTCGGCTTTCGGTCTCCGCTCAGGTACTTCGTGAAGCGGTAGGCGCCCAGCGCGAGCCCCGCCGCCGCCGCCTCGACGTCGCCCGCGTCGCCCTTTCCCCGCAGCGCGAGGCCCACCGAGGTCGCCTTCTCGGTGTTCGCCGTCTTCGCCGCCCGCGCCGCCGCGGCGCGCACCTCGACGGGCCCCACCTTCGCCTCGGGACCGAGCCCCAGCAGCATCACCTTGCGCGGGGTGACCTTTCCGTAGCTCGCCACGCTCAGCGAGGTGTCTCGGCGCGCGGTGAACTCCTCGTCCTTCACCGCGGAGCGCAGGGCCCCGCCCAGGGCCGCGTCGAGGGCGCTCACCAGCGCGTCGTCCGCGAGCTCCTCCTCGGTGACCAGCACCGCGAGCAGCTCCACCGCCGTCGTCGTTCCCGTCGCACCCAGGGCGATCTTCATCCGTGGTCTTCCTTTGCTTCGCGCCGCGCTGGTGATGGCGGCCGCGGGGCGCGGATGGTGCCACGCCACCGCGCGCGCGAACAAGCGACGCCACGGCCCCTCGTCGCCCGCCGCGAGCGCGAGCTTCTCCGCGCGCGACAGGCGCTTGAGGGCGAGCTCCGCGCGCAGGGCCTCGCCGCGGGTGAGCCCTCCCCGGCACCACGCGAGCTCCACCGGGCGCCGCGCGCGGGTGTACTTCGCGCCCCTCCCGAGGTTGTGCCTCGCGACCCGCGCCGCGAGCTCGACGGTGACCCCCGCGTAGAGCGACCCGTCGGCGCAGCGCAGGAGGTACACCGTCCACCGCGCGTCGTCTCCCATCGCGCGGAGGGCTCTACCACTCGCGGCGACCGCCGTGGGAGGCGCCACCCCCGCCGTCGCCCGCGGCGCCACGGGATGATTTCACGAAACGCCTTCAGGGGAGCGCTCTCCGCGAGGTGGCACGGGTCCCGCTCAGGGCCGCGCCCCGCCGGGCGATGGTCGCTCGGCGCGACGTGACATCTCCGCGAGAGGTACCTCCATGCAGACCGACCCCGCGCCCAGCGCGCCCGCCACCCGCCAGACCAAGGTGGTCTACACCGTCATCGACCGCGAGAACGGTCGCTCCTTCTGGACCCGCATCGGCAGCGCGTGGGTCAACCGCGACGGCTCCCTCACCATCCGCCTCGACGCGCTCCCCGTGAACGGGATGCTGCAGGTGCGCGACCCCGAGGAGCGCGACCGCAACAACGGCAACGGGGGCAACCGGTGAAGCTCCACCGCCTCGTCGCCCTCGCGCTCTCCTTCGCGATCGCCCTCGCGCTCACCCTCAGCGCCACGGGTGCCCTCGCCGACCCGCCGCGCCGGCCCGCCGCCGACGCGCCCGCCTCGACCCCGAGC
>JAEYZO010000834.1 GCA_023428035.1 Pseudomonadota bacterium
CGACGAGCCCGCTGCCGATGCCGACGCCGACGCAGTGGGTGATCGCGACGGCGCTCGCGCTCCTGGCGCTGCGACTGAGGTGGGCGGGCCGCGCGGTGGTCGCGGTGATCGCCGCGGTGACCCTCGCGGGCGTCGAGCTCGCGCACCGCCGCGAGGTCTCGTCGGTGGGGGTGCTGCGGGTGACGACCCTCGACGTGGGGCAGGGCGACGCCGTGCTGGTGGAGTTCCCTGACGGAGCGGCGATGCTGGTCGACGGCGGGGGCGCGCTGCACGGCGAGCCCGACCCGGGAGAGCGCGCGGTGGTGCCGTGGCTGCGGTGGAGACGTCGCGAGCGCTTGAGCGCCGTCGCCCTCTCGCACCCGCACCCCGACCACGCAGGAGGCCTCGCCGCGGTGCTCTCCTCGCTCCGCGTCGACGCGCTGTGGGACACGCTGCAAGGAGACGCGCTCCACGCCGGCGGCGCCTACCGAGCGATGCGCGACGCGGCGCGCGACCGCCACGTCGCGGTGCTGGGCCCGCGTGAGGTGTGCGGCGCGCGGCGGCTCCACGGAGCGAGGGTCGAGGTGCTCGCGCCCTGCCCCGAAGCCAGCGTCGACACTCCGCCCAACGACGCGAGCTTCGTGCTGCGGGTCGACCACGGCCGCGCGTCGGTGTTGCTCCCCGGCGACCTCGAGGCCCGCGGCGAGCGCGCGTTGCTCGATCGGCTGCGACCCGTGACGGTGTTGAAGGTCGGGCACCACGGGAGCCGCACCTCGACGACGGGCCCATGGCTCGACCGGCTGCGCCCCGCCGTGGCGCTGATCAGCGCGGGGCACCCTTCGCCCTTCGGGCACCCGCACCCGAGCGTGCTGCGGCGGCTGCGCGAGCGCGGCGTGACCGTGCTCCGCACGGACCTGCGCGGCGCGACCACGGTGACGCTCCGCGCCGACGGGTCGTGGTCGCTTGAGCGCTGAAGCGACCCCCCTTGACTTCATTGAAGAGAGAGGAGTACGGTCGGCGCTCTCATGCGTCTGCTCGCCCTCGACTCAGCGCTCTTCGCCGGTGGCCGGTCACGGTCATCCGCGGACTGCTGCGCGCGAGAGGGCTCACGCAAGACGGCGACATAACAAGGCTTTCACAGCTTCGTCGCCCCACCCCGAGACCCTCTCCGGCAGCCGCTGGAGGGGGTCTCGGCGTTTTGGGGCTTCAACGGACTTCGGGTCGTTGCCCGGCCCGATGCACACAGGAGAATCCAATGGGCAAGGTTCATCTCAACGTCGGTACCATCGGACACGTCGACCACGGAAAGACCACGCTGACGAGCGCGATCACGAAGGTGATGGCGGCCACGTTCGGCGGCAGGGCGCGCTCCCTGGAGCAGATCGACAGCGCCCCCGAGGAGCGCGTGCGCGGCATCACGATCAACCTCGCGCACGTCGAGTACGAGTCGGCGGCGCGGCACTACGCGCACATCGACTGCCCCGGCCACGCGGACTACGTGAAGAACATGATCACCGGCGCCTCGCAGATGGACGGCGCGATCGTGCTCGTCGACGGCTCGCAGGGGCCGCAGGCGCAGACGCGGGAGCACGTGCTGCTCGCCCGGCAGGTGGGCGTCGAGCGGGTCGTGGTGTTCATCAACAAGACCGACGTGGCGGACCCCGAGCTGTTGGAGCTGGTCGCGATGGAGACCCAGGACCTGCTCAACGAGCACGGGTACCAGGGGACCCCCGTGGTGATGGGCTCGGCGCTCCAGGCGATCCGCGCGGTGGACGAGGGCGACGCCCACGGGCCTCGCGCTGCGCCCATCCGCGCGCTCGTGGCCGCGATGGACGCGCACTTCCCCGACCCCGTGAGGGACACGGCCTCGCCCTTCCTCATGCCGGTGGAGGACGTGTTCACCATCGAGGGTCGCGGCACCGTGGTGACGGGGCGCGTCGACCGCGGCGTGCTCCCGGTGGGCGCGAGCGTCGAGGTGCTCGGCCTGAGCGACCAGGGCAAGGCCCGGGTCGTGGTGGTGACGGCCATCCAGTCGTTCCACAAGGACCGCGCCGAGGCGCGCGCGGGCGAGAACGTCGGCCTCCTCCTGCGCGGCGTGCGCAGGGAGGAGGTCGAGCGCGGGCAGGTGGTGTCGGTCCCCGGCGCCATCGTGGCCCACGCGGCGGGCGAGGCGGAGCTGTACGCGCTCTCGGCGAAGGAGGGCGGCCGCCACAGCCCCTTCGGCACCGGCTACATGCCGCAGTTCTTCTTCGGCACCACCGACGTCACCGGCACCCTCGAGGTGCCCGAGGGCCTGGTGCTGCCGGGGGAGCGGGCGAGGGTGGGCTTCCGCCTCCAGCGCCCCGTCGGCATGGAGCCCGGGATGCGCTTCGCGCTCCGTGAGGGGCGCAGGACCGTGGGCGCCGGCGTGGTGCTCTCGGTGAAGTAGCGACGACAGGTCGTGCGGGCGCCCGGTGGGAGATCCATCGGGCGCCTGCGCGCTACGGCGAGCGTGGGGAGGGCGATCAGACGGGGATCGGAGTCTCCGGACGCGGCGGGTCGTCCGCCGCGGATCGGGGCAGTTCCTCTACGAACGCTCGTACGGGCGCGGCTGCTCGCACCGACACCCATCCGCGGCGGACGACCCGCCGCGTCCGACGCGAACTCCGATCCGGCCGCCCCTCCGTTCAGCCCTCCACCAGCGCGAGCTCCACGCGGCCCATCGCCTCGTCCGCGGACACCACCCTCACCGTCACGGGCATCCCCACCGCGTAGCGCCGCGTCGCCGACACCACTGCGCCCTCCCGCGCGGCCACGGTGTACGGCCCCTCGGGGAGCTTCTCCAGCGGGATCGTCCCCTCGATCAGGGTCGTGTCGATCTGCGCGACCACGCCGAAGGGCCGCGCCTTCACCACCCTCGCGGTGAAGGTCTGCCCCACGCGCTCGCCCATGTAGCGCGCCAGCAGCATCCGTCGTCGGTCGGTCTCTGCCCTCGCCGCCCCGCGGGCGCGCGCGTTGAGGTGCGTCGCGAGCGACTCCACCTCCTCGTCGCGCACGCGCCACGCGCGCTCGCCGTGCAGGTACGCGCGGATCATCCGGTGCACCGCGAGGTCGGCGTAGCGGCGGATCGGCGACGTGAAGTGCAGGTACAGGGGCGCCGCGAGCCCGTAGTGCATCGAGGGGTGCACCGTGTAGCGCGCGGGCCCGAGCGAGCGCAGGAGCACGCCCCGGATCGCCGCCTCGCTCGGCATCGCGGTGATCTGTCGGTCGAAGGCCGCGAGCGCGAGCGGCGTGAGCCTCTCGCCGAAGCCCGGCGCGAAGCCGAAGTTCGTCGCGAACTCGTCGAGGTCGCGCACCGCCTCGGCCGACGGGGAGTCGTGCACGCGGTACACCCCCGGCACGCCCCGGTCGCGCAGCCAGGTCGCGATGGCCTCGTTCGCGGCCACCATGCAGCGCTCGATCAAGAGGTGCGCGCTGTTGGCCTTCACGCCCTCGACCGAGACCCCCGCCGCGTCGACGCTCACCCGGGCCTCGTCGCGGTTGATCTCCACGCCGCCGCGCCGCGCGCGGGCGAGCGCGAGCCGCGCCGACACCGTGCGGAACCACGGCGCCGCGTCGCGCACGGGCTCCATCGCGGCCGAGACCTCTCCCCGGTCGAGGCAGGCCGCGACCTCGTCGTAGTCCAGCCGCGCCCACGAGCGGCTCAGGCTCTCGTAGCCGTCGACGGCGGTGACCCGCCCCTCGTCGGCGACGCGGAGCGCGGCGGTGAGGCACGAGCGCTCGACGCCGGGGAGGAGCGAGATCCAGTCCGACGAGAGGCCGTCGGGGAGCATCGGGATCACCCGCCCCGCGAGGTAGACCGAGGTGCCGCGGGCGCGGGCGTCGGCGTCGAGGGGCCCGCCCGTCGGCACGAAGCGGCCGACGTCGGCGATCGAGACGAGCAGCCGCAGCGCGCCGTCGCCGTCGGCGGGGAGCACGGCGATGGCGTCGTCGATGTCTCGCGTCGAGGGCGCGTCGATGGTGACCGTCGGAACATCACGGAGGTCGCGCCGGTGCTCGAGCGCGTGGGGGATCGCCCGGGCGGACTCGGCCTCACGCACGGCCTCGGGGGAGAACTCCGTGGGGATCGCGTGGCGGGCGACCACTCGGGTGACCGCGCGGTCGTCTCCGTCGAGGGTGCGGAGCGCGACGGCGATCTTTCCGTCGACGCGCGCGAGCACGTGGTCGCCCACGGTGAAGGTCACGCCGCCGTCGCCGAGGGGCCAGTCGGTGTTGGCGACCTCGCGGTCGACCTTGAGGTGGGCGGCGCCGCGGTGCGCCACGACCACGCCGTAGAGCTCGACGCGGGGGCGGTCGACGAGGGCGAGCCCCGAGGCCATCCAGCGGCCGTCGTCGCCCTGCGTGGCCTTGCACTCCACGAGGTCGTCGGCGAGGAAGGGGTTGAGCTCAGGCGGGGTGACGAAGGCCGAGCGCTCGCCGTCGTCGACGAAGCCGAAGCCTCGGGGGTGGACGACGACGCGTCCGCGCAGGGTGAGGGTTTCCATGTCGGGGGGTCTCTCGTGGAGGGCGCGGGAGCATCGCACACAAGCCCGCGCGCGGGCGGACTACAGCGCCGCGCGGAGCTTCGCGAAGATCCCCCCGAAGGCCCCGTTCGACAGCACAGCCACGGTGTCACCCGGCCGCGCGATCGCCTTCACCCGCGCCACGACGCGGTCGACGCTGCCCGCGCCGGCCTCCACCGTCTCGGCCTCGCCGCCCCTCGCGCGGATCTCCGTGAGGATCGCCTCCACGTCGAGCCGCTCCTCCGCGGGGATCTCGGGTCGACCCACCGGCGCGAGGATGACGTGGTCGGCCGCGGAGAAGGCCGCCGGGTACTCCGCCTGGTGCGTGCGCCGACAGGCCGTCGCGCTGCGCGGCTCGAAGACCGCGATGAGCTTCCCTTCGGGCAGGTGGCGCTTCATCGCGCGGAGCGTCTCGTCGACCGCGGTGGGGTGGTGCGCGAAGTCGTCGTAGACCCGCACCCCGTTCACCACGTCGACGAGCTCCTGCCGGCGCTTCACGCCCTGGAACTCCCGCAGCGCGTTGGCGAGGCCCTGCACCGGCAGCGAGAGCCCCTCGGCGAGCAGCGCGATGGCCGCGACCGCGTTGCGGAGGTTGTGCTCGCCCATCAGGGGAGAGAAGAACCTCCCCGCGAGGGAGCCGCCGATGAAGAGCTCGAAGGGCTGCATGCCCCCGCTCGGGGCGATGGGCGCGGCCACCCACTCCGGCGGTGAGCCGTCGGGGGTCTCGTCGCCCTCCAGCCCGTAGCGCACCACGCGGCACGGGGCGCCACGGGTCACCGCCATCACCTCGCGGTCCCTCGCGTGCGCCACGAGCACGCCCGCGGGGTCGAGGCGAGACACGAAGCCGCGGAAGGCGTCGCGGTAGCCCTCCATCGTCGGGTAGATGTCGACGTGGTCGTGCTCGAGCGAGGTCACGATCGCGCCGAAGGGGCGGTACGACCAGAACTTCGGCACCTTCTCGAAGAAGGCCGAGTCGTACTCGTCGCCCTCGACCACGAAGGCCCCGCCGCGGCCGAGGCGAAAGCTCGCGTCGAAGTTCTTCACCACCGCCCCGATCAGGAACGAGGGGTCGACCCCCGCGGCCTGGAGCATCCACGCCACCAGCGAGGCCGTGGTGCTCTTTCCGTGCGTGCCCGCCACCACGAGCGAGCGGCGCTGCGCGAGGAAGAGCTCGCCCAGGGCCTTCGGGAAGGAGCGGTAGTCCATCCCGCCGTCGATGGCGGCGCGAGCCTCGGGGTTGTCTCTGCGGCACACGTTGCCGACCACCACGAGGTCCGGGCGAGGGGAGAGGTGCGCGGGGTCGTAGCCCTCCATCACCTCGACGCCCCAGCGGGTGAGCATCTCACCCATGGGCGGGTGAAAGGCCGTGTCGCTCCCGGTGACCCGGTGCCCCGCGGCCTTCAACAGCCCCGCGAAGGAGCCCATCCCCGTCCCCGAGACGCCGATGAGGTGGACGTGCATGGGCACCGTCTCTCGCACACATCCCGCCGGGGCTCCAGACGCGGGCGCGCGAGCCCCTCGCTCCCTGTCGCGAGAAGCGTCGTACCCTCGCCGCCGCCTCGTGCATCCAAACGGGCCGGCTCAACCCCCCCGACGGAGCGCCGTGACCACCGTGGAACAGAGCCGTGACTGAGACGCAGCCCTCGCACAGCGAGGTCGATGAGGTGCTCGCCGGGGGCGGCGAGCTCGGTTCGCGGATGCGCGCCATCGACTGGGCGACCACCCCCCTCGGCCCCGTCGCGTCGTGGCCGCAGAGCCTGCGGTCGGCGCTGAGCGTGTGCCTCGGGTCGCGCTTTCCCATCGCGATCTACTGGGGCCCTGAGCTCACGCTCCTCTACAACGACGCCTGGAGCCCCATCGCCGGCGCCAAGCACCCCTGGGCCCTCGGGCGCCCCGCCCTCGAGGTCTGGCCCGAGATCTGGGACGCCATCGGCCCAGGCTTCGCGCGCGTGCTCTCCACCGGCGAGGGCACCTACGCCGAAGACTCGATGCTCGCGATGTCGCGGCACGGCTACACCGAGGAGTGCTACTTCAACTACAGCTTCACCCCGATCCGCGGCGCGGGGGGCCGCGTCGAGGGCGTCTTCAACGCCGTCATCGAGACCACCTTCCGGGTGATCGCCGAGCGCCGCACCCGCGCGCTCCGCGACCTCGGCGCCCGCGTGGTCGGCGCCCGCACCCCCGAAGACGCCTGCGCCCGCGCCGCCGAGGCGCTCTCCACCGCGCCCGAAGACGCCCCCTTCTGCGCGCTGTACCTCGT
>JAEYZO010000861.1 GCA_023428035.1 Pseudomonadota bacterium
ATCAACGGGGCGGGGCAGTTGAGCCTGCAGGAGCCGCCCTGGCACTCCTGGCCGTCGGGGCAGCGGTTGGAGCAGCCGCCGCAGTGGGCGACGCTGACCGCGGGGTCGACGCAGAGGTCTCCGCAGGGGGTGAGGCCCGAGGGGCAGGGCACGCACGCGCCCTGGGAGCACACCAGAGAAGCCCCGCAGCGGGGGCCGCCGTCGACCTCGCAGCAGGGCAGGCCCGACGCTCCGCACGCGGGGCCGCCGTCGACGGTGACATCGACCGATGGGACGTCGGCGGGGACGTCAGTGGAGACGTCGGTGGAGACCTCGGGGACCGCGCCGGCGTCGGAGGACCGGAGCTGCGAGGGGTCGAAGCTGGTGGTGCACGCCGCGGTGAGGGCCGCGGCGAGGAGGGCGCGACGAAGCATCGAGGGATGGGACCGCCCCGGCGGCGCGCGGTCAACGGTCACGCGGTGATCCCAGCGCGGGCCATGGAGCGGTCGTGCGCGCGGGAGAGGAGCGCGAGGGAGACCGCGGCGCCGACGAGGGCGAGGAACATGTCCCACTGGGCGTCCCAGACGTCGCCCTGGGAGCCGAGGAAGGCCGTGCCGACGTCGCCCGCGACGACGAGGGTGGTCCACCACTCGATGAGCTCCCAGAAGGCGCCGACGGCGAGCACCACGCTGAGGATGAGGAAGGTGAGCCAGCCCCCGCGCTCCAGGGGCGTGCGCCGCAGCAGCACCTCGCGGACGGTGAGCGCGGGGAAGAATCCCAGCGCGAGGTGACCCACGCGGTCGTAGTGGTTGCGCGAGAGGTGAAAGGCCTCGCGGGCCCAGTCGCCCAGGGGCGTGCGCGCGTAGGTGTAGAACCCGCCGTACACCAGGATCAGCACGTGGAGGAACACCCCCACGTAGACCAGGCGCGACATGGGGAAGCGCTTGTAGACCCCGATGAGAACGGCCACGCCGAGGAGCCCGGGCCCCACCTCCAGGGCCCAGTTCTGCCTCCCCGCGGGGGGCGCCCACGCGGTCGCGGCGCACACGATGAACAAGACCGCGAGGAGCGCCAGGGGGAAGCGCGCGGACTCCATGGTGCCCGCGACCGGGCGCTGCGCGTCGACGGCCACGGGTGACTACCGAAGGTAGGCCGCGACGCGGCCCTCCCAGGCGAGGTCGAGCACCTGACCCGGCGGGGCGCTCCTGCCGTCGGCCTCGCGCAGCACCTCGACCTCGGGGGTGTCGAAGAGCTCGGGGGAGCGCACCCCGGAGCGCACCCGCACCACCCGGTTGTCTTCGAGCCTCAGGCGCGTGCCCGGCGGAAAGGGCCCGAGGCGGTTCACCAGCGCGCGCGCGGCGACCTCGTCGTAGTGGGTGCCCGCGGCGGCCATGATCCTCGCGATGCCTTCGGGGCGGGGCATCTTCGCGCCGTTCGGGCGAGCGCGGGTCATCGAGTCGTAGTCGTCGGCGACCTTCACGATCCGCGCGAGGGCCGCCACGCCGCGGGCGTCCGAGGCCTTGCGGTGGTGGTGCAGGCACACGAGGAGCCGTCGCACGCGGGCCTCGTGAAAGCCCCGCTGCCGGAGCACCATGCGCGCGCCCTCGATGCCGTGGCGGTGCATGGGCGTGGGGCTGTCCTGGGAGCCCGAGACGTAGCCCGTGTCGTGGAAGAAGGCCGCGACGCCGAGGTCCGAGAGGGTCGAGGGCGACAGGCCGATGGTGCGGCCGATGGAGATCGAGAGCGAGGCCACGGTGGCCGAGTGCCGCGCGTGGGGCGGGCCCTCGGACTCGTCCTGCAGCGCGAGGAGGAGCGAGTCGTGGGTGGGCTGGTCGGCCTCGACGAGGTCGTTCACGCGCCGGCGCACGGGGAGCGGGTCGGCGCTGCGGCCGAGGGCGAGGCCGTCCCACAGGGCCATCGCGGCGACGACGCAGCGGCGGGCGAGGGAGGGGATGTCGAAGCTCTTCACCCCGTCGTCGGCGCCGGCCCCGGTGCGGTGGCGGAACTTCGGCAGGAGCACCACGGCGCTCAACCCGTTCTCCTCCAGGGTCCTCTGGAGCGTCGCCCTCGCCCCCGCGGGCGGCGGGTCGGCCACGAGGAACATCAACAGCGCCCGCACCTGCGCGGGGTCGAGGGCCGAGTGCACGTCGATGCCCCCGGTGCCGTGGCGCAGCAGCAGCGAGGCCACCAGGGCGGGGGCGTTGTCGTGCGACTCGAAGCGCAGCCGCAGGTCGTTGAGCCACACCTGGTCGTCGACGGCGACGAGCTGCACGATGCCCAGCGACTGGTGCAGCGCGCCGAAGACGTCCGAGAGGTCGCGCAGGGGCTCGATGAAGGCGTCGTTGCGCGAGTCGTGCAGGCGCGTGAGGCGGTAGAGCCCCGCGAGCAGGTGCACCAGGCGCTCGCCGTGCTCGCGCACCTTGGCCGAGAGGTCCTGGTCCTCGCCGGCCTTCACCCGGTCGACGACCTTGGCGAGGCGCTCCTGCTCCTCTCGAATGCTGCGGTCGGTGGTCTCCACGCTCAGGCCTCCCCTCGCGCCGCGGTCGAGGCCCGCGCGCGGTCGACGGCGGGCCTGATCGACGCCCGCGCGGTCATGGCGTCGAGGATCTCGCTGGCCTCCGGCGCGCGCAGCGCCGCGAGCCCGTAGGCCGCCACGGTGGCGAGGCGGTCGACCTCGGCGCGCTTCACGAGGTTCTTCCAGAGGCCCTTGGGCTGCGACCAGTCGCGGAAGCGCTCGAGCGCGCGGGCGGGGTCCACGACGGCGATGGTGCGGCCGACGGCGGCGAGCTCGTCCTCCGAGGCGGCGCGCTCGCTCTCGCCCTCGACGAGCATCACCAGGGCGCTGAAGGCCCCGCGCTCACCGAGGGAGGCCACCACGTCGAGGG
>JAEYZO010000928.1 GCA_023428035.1 Pseudomonadota bacterium
GGCTACGGCGGGTCGTGGATGCCGCCGGGGAGCTTCGTGCGGCCCTCGGCGACGCGGTCGTTCCAGGTCTCGTGGCGGCCCGTCTCGACCTCGACCATCTCGATGCAGCCGGGCACCGGGCACACGAGCTGGCAGAGGTTGCAGCCCACGCACTCGGGCACGTCGATCCACGGCACGCGGTCGCCCGCCACGGCCCCGATGGGGAAGGGCGAGGGCGGCACGGCCATCCCGTGCGCGTGGGCGTGCGGCGGGCGCTCCCTCGGGACGTCGCCCGTGAAGATGCACTGGTGCGCGCCGTCGTGGCAGGCCGTCACGCAGAGCTGGCAGCCGATGCAGCTCTTGGGGTCGATGCGCGCGATGAGCTTGTAGCCCAGGTCGAGCTCGCCCCACTCCTTGTAGGCCTGCACCGCCTGGCCGCGCAGCTCCGCGACCGACTTGATCCCCTTGGAGTCCATGAACTCCGAGAGGCCCTCGATCATGTCTTCGACGATGCGGTAGCCGTGGTGCATCACCGCGGTGCACACCTGCACGCTCGTCGCGCCGAGCGCGAGGAACTCCGCCGCGTCCCTCCAGTCGCCGATGCCGCCGATGCCCGAGATGGGCACCTTGATCTCGGGCTCGCGCGCCAGCGCCGCGGTCATGTGCAGCGCGATGGGCTTCACCGCCGGGCCGCAGTACCCGCCGTTGGTCGAGGCGTTGCCCACGCGCGGCACGGGCACCATCCGGTCGAGGTCGATCCCGATGATGCTCTTGATGGTGTTGATGAGAGAGATCCCGTGCGCGCCGCCGGCCACCGCGGCGAGGCCGGCCTCGACGATGTCTCCCGTGTTGGGCGTGAGCTTGATGAGCACCGGCGTCTTCGCGTACTGCACCGCCCAGCTCGTGATCTCCTGCAGGAGCTTGGGCTCCTGACCGACCGACGAGCCCATGCCGCGCTCGCACATCCCGTGGGGGCAGCCGAAGTTCAGCTCCAGCCCGTCGACCCCGGCGTCTTCACACCGCTGGATCAACACCCGCCAGTCCTCCTTCGTCTCGGTCATCAGAGACGCGATGACGACGTGCCTGGGGTAGCGCCTCTTGACCTCGCGGATCTCGCGGAGGTTCACCTCCAGCGGCCGGTCTGAGATGAGCTCGATGTTGTTGAGCCCCATCACCTTGTGCGCGCCGAGGTCGACCGCGGCGAAGCGCGAGGTGACGTTCATGACCGGGTCGCCGAGGGTCTTCCACACGGCGCCGCCCCAGCCCGCGTCGAAGGCCCGCATCACCTGCTCGCCGGTGTTCGTCGGCGGCGCCGACGCGAGCCAGAAGGGGTTGGGGCTCTTGATGCCCGCGAAATCGATGCTCAGGTCCGCCACGACGTCACTTCCCTTCCTTCTGCCACTGCGCCGAGAGCCACCGGGCGGCCTCGCGGCCGTCGGCGACCGCGTTCACCACCTCCTTGCCGCCGTTGATGCAGTCGCCCCCCGCGAAGACCTTCGCGTTGCCCGTCCGCCGCGTCGCGGCGTCGACCACCACGCAGCCGCGCTTGTCGACCTCGACCCCGGGGAACTCCCCCGCGATCTCGCGCAGCTTCGACTGCCCGATGGCCAGCACCGCGAGCTCGCAGGGGTGCTCGAAGGTCTCGCCCGCGATGGGCCTCCCGTCAGCGCCCGTGCGCGCGAGCTTCACCGCTGCCAGGCGCCCGCCGCCGTCACGGATGAACTCCACCGGCGCGGCGTTCTCGATGAGCACCACGCCCTCCTTCCTCGCGCCCGCGAGCTCGTGGGCGTAGCCGCTCATCGAGGCCTGGTCGCGGCGGTAGGCCATCGCGACGGACCCGACGCCCAGCCCCGCGGCCTCGCGCGCCACGTCGATGGCGGTGTTCCCTCCGCCGATCACCAGCACCCGCGCGGGGACCGCCGACGGCGGAGAGAGCTTGAGCGACTCGATCCAGGTGATCGCGCCCACCACCCCGGGGCCCTCTTCGCCCGGGACGCCCAGGCGCGTGTCGGGCCCCAGGCCCACGCCGATGAACACCGCGTCGTACTCGGAGAGGAGGTCCTCACCCCGCACGCCCTCGGGGCCGACGCCCGCGCCGGCCTTCACGGTGATCGCGCCGAGGCCCAGCACCGACTCGACCTCGCGCAGAGACTCATCCGCGCGGATCTTGTAGGGCGCGACCCCCGTGGTGTTGAGCCCGCCCGGCAGCGCGGCGCGCTCGTACAGCACGGCCTCGTGGCCCTCGAGGGCCATGTAGCCCGCGAAGGCGAGGCCCGCGGGCCCCGCGCCCACGCAGGCCACCCTGCGCCCCGTCGGGGGCTTGCGCTGGAGCACGGGGCGTGTCGCGTCGAAGCCCGCGCGCTCGGTCGCGTAGCGCTGCAGGCGCCCGATGGCGATGGGCTCCTGGTCGAAGCCGTTGTAGACGCAGCTCCCGACGCAGAGCACCTCGACGGGGCAGACCCGCGCGCAGCTCCACCCGAGGAGGTTCTGCTCGAAGATGGTGCGCGCGCTCCCGCGGAGGTTGCCGCTGCCGATCTTTCGGATGAACTCCGGGATGTTGATCTCGGTGGGGCAGGCCTTCACGCAAGGGGCGTCGCTGCAGTAGAGGCAGCGGTCGGCCTCGGCGCGGGCCTGCGCCTCGGAGTACAACGGTCCCTTGTCGTGAAAGCGGGTCTCTAGCCGATCAGGGGGCAAGGGGTCTGACATCGTCGGTGACCTGCGGGGTGCGTTGTCGGGTGGGGGGGTGACGGGGTCGTTCATCGCGAGAAGGTGCA
>JAEYZO010000010.1 GCA_023428035.1 Pseudomonadota bacterium
CGCCCCACGCCCCGACCCGGAGACACCGGCGCCGCGCATCGCCTCGAACTGACCGACGCCCCTGAGGTCGCCGCCGGCCATCTGGACGTAGCGCTGGTCCTTGTTCACCTGCTGGTCGATGCCGAACTGCGCGGCCTGGGCGTTGTACTGCGCGGTGGAGACGTCGACCTGGGCGGCCGCGGCGCGGGCCTGGGCCTGCAGCGCCGCGCGCTGGATGTTCACCTCGTCGACCTGCACGCCGGTGAGGGCGTCGGCGACCTTCTGGCGCATCTCGTCGAAGCGCTTGATGTCCTCGTCGGGGACGTCGATCTCGAGCTTGGTGACGCGGACGATGCGGATGCCCGCCTGAGCGAGCTCCGTCGCGTTGGCCACGCACGCGGCGGCGAGCTCGTCGTGCATGTCCATGATGTCGAGCACGGTGCGGCGCTGCTCGCGCGCGAGCTTGCCCACCGTGGACTTCAGCGTGTTGAAGAAGGCGTTGATGAACCAGTCGAAGATGTCGGGGTGGTCCTGGAAGGTCCGCATCCCGAAGTACTGGTAGATCAGGGCCTCGGGGTTCTCGACCCGCAGCAGGAGCTCGCCGTGGCAGCGCGCCCTCAGCCGGATGTTGGTCATCGGGTCGATCATGTTCCCGAGCGTGCCGCCGAACTTCCGCGGGAACGGCGTGCGCTTCACGAAGAACAGGTCGGTCGTGAAGAGGTTGCCCCCCGTGTACTGGTCGATGAAGTTCGACAGGAACGGGATGTTCTGCGTCGAGAGCGTGGTGCGCCCGGCGTCGAGGGTGCCCACCGGGCGGCCCTCCTTGGTGAACACCGCCCAGTCGTCGGCGTTCACCGTGACCTGCGCGAACATCGGGATGGTGCGGTCCGGGTGCTTCCAGACGAGGTCGCCGTTGTCGGGCGGGCGCGCGATCATCATCTCGCGCACGCCGTTCTTCACCGTGTCGCTGCCGAGGAAGTTTCCAACCTTGTCGAAGAGTCCCATGCGAGTCCTCCCGGTGACGGGGTTTCGGCCGTGTTCTACGCCGCGCCCATGACACCCGCGTCGCCTTCGACGCGTGAGGCCGCGAGGATAGTTCCCACGTCTCCGCGCTTCAACCGCGCTCGTCAGCGCGTCGCGCGCTGACCCTTCTTCGCCCTGGCCTCGGCGCTCCGCCGCGCGTGGATCGACAGCGACCCCTTGCCCTGCGCGGGCGGCACGAGGCACCTCGGCCCGTTCCCGATGAGGTCCCGACGCCCGGCCCTGGCGAGGGCCTCCCGGGCGAGCTCGTGCCAGGCCGGGTCCCAATAGAAGATCAAGGCCTTCTGGAGCTGCTTCTCGTGGAGGTCCTTCGCCGTGTAGACCTCCGTTCGGGTCAGCGGGTCGACCCCGGTGACGTACATCGTCGTCGCGAGGCTCATGGGCGTCGGGATGAAGTCCTGCACCTGCCGCGGCCGCATCGAGCGTGATTTCAGCCAGAGGGCGAGGTCGACCATGTCCTTCAGGGTCGAGCCCGGGTGCCCCGAGATGAAGTACGGCACGAGGTACTGCTCCCGCCCGGCCTCCTTGCTCGCGCACTGAAAGGTCTCGGCGAAGCGCTCATAGCTCTCCACGGGGGGCTTCTTCATCCTGTCGAGCACCGCGTCGCTGGAGTGCTCCGGCGCGACCGAGATCTGGCCCCCCGTGTGGTGCTTCGCGAGGGCCTCGACGAACTCGGGCGAGCGCTCGGCGAGGTCGTAGCGCACCCCCGAGGCGATGAAGACCCGCTTGACCCCCTGGGCCTCGCGCACGCGCTTCATCAGGTCGATGAGCGGCGAGTGGTCGGTCACCAGGTTCTCGCAGACGCCAGGGTGAACGCACGAGAGCCGCCGACACGCCCTCTCGATGGCCGGGTCGCGGCAGGACATCTGGTACATGTTCGCCGTCGGGCCGCCCAGGTCGGTGACCACGCCGTCGAAGCCGTCCATCCGGCGCAGGGCGCGTACCTCGCGGAGCACCGAGTCGGCGGAGCGCGACGAGATCACCCGGCCCTCGTGCTCGGTGATCGAGCAGAAGGTGCAGCCCCCGAAGCACCCGCGCATCGTGACGATGGAGTGCTTCACCGTCTCGAAGGCGGGGATGGGCTCGTCGTAGCTCCAGTGCGGGGCGCGCGCGAAGGGCAGGTCGTAGAGCCCGTCCATCTCCTCGGTCTCGAGCGCGTGCGCGGGCGGGTTGAAGTACACCGCCTCGGCGCCGTGAGCCTGGAGCAGCGGCCGCGCGTTCCCCGGGTTGGTCTCGTACTGGAACGCCCGCGACATCTCCGCGAAGGCGAGCTTGTCCTCGACGACGCGCTCGTAGCTAGGGAGCACCACCACGCCGCCGTCGGTGACGTGCCGCGAGGGCGCGATCGACTCCCACTCGCCCTTGCGCAGCGCGAAGGCCGTGCCGCGGATGTCGCGGATCGAGGCCATGGGCTCGCCCGCCGCGAGGCGCCGCGCGAGCTCCCACACGGGCCTCTCGCCCATGCCGAAGATGAGCAGGTCGGCCTTGGCGTCGAGCGCGATCGAGCGCCGCACGCTGTCAGACCAGTAGTCGTAGTGGGCGATGCGACGGAGCGAGGCCTCGATGCCCCCTAGCACCACGGGCAGCCCCGGGAAGGCCTGCCGGCAGAGGTTCGCGTAGACGATCGAGGCGCGGTTGGGGCGCAGCCCGGTCTTGCCGCCGGGGGAGTACTGGTCCTCGCCGCGCACCTTCTTCTGCGCGGTGAGCTTGTTGAGCATCGAGTCGAGGTTGCCCGCGGTGATGCCCGTGAAGAGCCGCGGTCGGCCCATGCGCGCGATGTCGTCAGGGGAGCGCCAGTCGGGCTGCGAGACGACCCCCACGCGAAAGCCGCGGCCCTCGAGGAAGCGGCCGATGAGCGCGGCCCCGAAGGCGGGGTGGTCGACGTAAGCGTCGCCGTTCACGAGGAGGACGTCGAGCTCGTCCCACCCGCGGGCGAGCATCTCCTCGCGGGTGGTGGGCAGAAAGCGTCGGAGGTCGCGGCGCGCCTCTCGGGCGCCGCGGCGTAGCGGGACGAGCGTCATGGGGGAGGGGTCGAGGATAGCCGCGCCCCGTCGGCGCTACCAGTCGCGGCGCGAGCCGTGATCTGCGTAGAGTGAGCGCCTCGTGAGCGACGCCACCCTCGCGCGCTACAAGCTCCTCCGCCGCATCGGCGCGGGCGGCATGGCCGAGGTGTTCCGCGCGGAGCTGGTGGGGGCCGAGGGCGTCTCGCGCGAGCTGGTGGTGAAGAAGGTCCGGCCCGCGCTCGCGGCGGACCCCGCGGCGGTCGCGATGTTCGTCGACGAGGCCCGCGTCGCGGCGCGGCTGCGCCACCCCGGCGTGGTGCAGGTCTACGAGTTCGGTCGCGCGGGCGACGATTACTTCCTGGCGATGGAGCTGGTCGAGGGCTGCGACCTCGCGCAGCTCACCCGCGCCACGCCCGAGGGGCTCCCGCTGGGGGTCGTGGCCTGGGTGATGCTCGAGCTCCTCGACGCGCTCGCGTACGTGCACGAGCTCCACGACGCCGGCGGTCGGGCCCTGGGCCTCGTGCACCGCGACGTGACCCCGCACAACGTGCTGCTGGGCCGAGAGGGCGAGGTGAAGCTCGCGGATTTCGGCATCGCGAGGGCCACCGCCGCGGGCGCTCTTACCGGCGAGGTCGAGGGCAAGCTCGCGTACATGGCGCCGGAGCAGGCGAGGGGAGAGGCCATCGACGCGAGGGCCGACCAGTTCGCGGCGGGCGCGATGCTCTACGAGATGCTCTCGCGCCGAAGGCCCCACGGCGAGGGCGAGGGCCTCGGCGATCGAGCGCGCCGAGGCGAGGTGGTGCCGCTGCGCGAGGTCGCGCCGGGCGCCCCCGCTTCGGTCGCGGGGGTGGTCGACCGCGCGCTGTCGACCGACCGGAATGATCGCTTCGAGACGACGAGGGCGATGCTCGACGCGCTCCGCGCCGCGCTGGCCGAGGCGGGGGTGACGCCGGACCGCGAGGGCCTCCGTCGGAGGGTCGGCGCGGCCGCGAGGGACAGCCTCTCGGAGGGAGCGCCCGCGGAGCGCACGCTCACGGCGGCGGAGGAACACCCGACGTC
>JAEYZO010000062.1 GCA_023428035.1 Pseudomonadota bacterium
GCTTCGTACAGCCCTCTGGCTGGCCTTCTTCATCGCGCTCCCGGTGGTCATCACCCTGCGCGTGCGGGCGACGCAGGCCCTGCCCGTCTACGGCACCGTGCCCGCGTTCACCCTCACCTCGCAGGCCAACCGCCCCTTCGGGCTGAGCGACCTCCGCGGCCGCGTCTGGGTGGCCGACTTCTTCTTCACCTCGTGCCCCTCGATCTGCCCGCGGCTCACCCGCCACCTCAAGCGCGTGCAAGACCGCACCGCGGACCTCGGAGACCGCGTGCGGGTGGTGTCCTTCTCCGTCGACCCCGTGGTCGACACCCCCGCGCAGCTCGACGCCTACGCCCGGCGCTACGGCGCCGACCCGAACCGCTGGGCCTTCCTCGCCGGGCCCATCGACGCCGTGCAGCGCGTCGCCGTCGACGGCTTCAGGGTCGCCCTCGAGGCGAACCTCACCCCCGTCGAGGCCCGCGACCAGCAGTTCAACATCCTCCACGGAGGCCACATCCTCCTCGTCGACGGCGACGGCCGCATCCGCGGGTACTTCCGCGCCACCGACGAGGACCTCGACGCGGTGGTCGACGCCGCGCGGAGGCTCGCGTCCCGATGACCACCAGCGAACTGCTCGCGACCAACAACGCCGTCCTCAACGCGTCGAGCGCCCTGTGCCTCGGCCTCGCCGTGCGCGCGATCCGCCGCGGCCAGCGCGAGCTGCACCGCAAGCTCATGCTCGCCGCCCTCACCTGCTCCGCGCTCTTCCTCACCTCGTACCTCGTACGCGTGGCGCTCTACCCCTCGCGGCCCTTCCCCGGCCACGGCGGGGTGCGCGCCGCGTACTTCGCGCTGCTCATCTCGCACATGGTCCTCGCGATGGCCGTGCCCCCGCTCGCCCTCTACGCCCTCTGGCTCTCAGAGTTCAAGCAGCGCTACGACGCCCACCGCCGCGTGGCCCGCGTCGCCTTCCCCGCGTGGATGTACGTCTCCGTCACTGGCGTGCTCGTGTACCTCATGCTCTTCCACTGGCCCGCGTAGAGACGCCCGATGCCCCCCGACGCCTCCGTCGACGGGCACCGCATCGACGCCCTCCTGCGCCTCGTCTCGTGGGTCACCGCGGGCGCGCTCGCCCTCACCCTCCTCGCCTTCGCCCTGGCGCTCCTCTCGAAGCGCCGCGCCCTCTCCACCGCGACGGGCTCCATCGCGGGGGTGCTCGCCCTGGTGCTCGTGATCGAGCTCCTCATCGGCCTGCGCGCGCGCCGCGACCTCGACCGCCGCTGGAGCGCCCCGAGCGGCCCTGACGTGGTGCGCGTCGAGGTGACCGCGCGGCGCTTCGCGTGGCAGTTCCGCCTCGCGGGCGACGACGACACCTTCGGCACCCCCGACGACGTCGTGACCCTCGACGACCTCACCCTCCCCGTGGGACGTCCCGTGGTGATGGCGCTGCGCTCCCGCGACGTCGTGCACGGGCTGTACATCCCGCAGCTCCGCGCGCGCAGCGACGCGATCCCCGGTCGCACCACGCACCTGTGGTTCACCGCGGCGCGGCCCGCCGAGGTCGAGGCCGCGTGCAGCTCGCTCTGCGGCCCCGCCCACTACCAGATGCGCGCCGCGATCCACCTCGTCTCCCCCGAGGACTTCACCGCTCGTACCCGCGCCCTCTCCGCCGAGCAGCGACGTCTCCGCGAGGCCGCCGACGGGGGCCTCGCCGACGACCTCGCCTGGCCGTGGACCCCGCCGTGAACCACCGCCGCGTCGCGCGCCTCACCCTCGCGCTCGGCGCCCTCTCGGCGCTCGCGGGGGGCGCGCTCGCGATGCTCCTGCGCTGGCAGCTCGCCTTCCCCGGTCGACCCGTGCCCCTCGTCGGAGCGGTGTTGTTCCCCGTGGACGACGGCGCGGTGGGCGCGCGCCGCTACGCCGCGCTCCTCACGGCGCACGGCACCGTGATGATCTTCTTCGCGCTGGGCCCGATGCTCATCCAGGGCCTCTCCACCGCGGCGCTGCCTCGCCTCTGCGGCCGCGACGAGATGGCCCTGCCCCGCTGGTCCGTCGCCGCGCTCGCGCTGCAATCGCTCGCCACGCTCCTCCTCGCCGCGAGCGCGCTCTCTCCGCTCGGAGGCGCCATGGCCGGCTGGATCGGCCTCGCCCCGCTCTCCACCGACGCGTACTCCCCGGGCTTCGGCACCTCGCTCTGGCTCCTCTCGCTGCTCGTGGCCGTCGCGTCGACGCTCGCCCACGCCGCCAACACCGTCGCCACCGTCGTCACCCGCCCCCGCTCCCTCCCGTGGACCGCGCTCCCCCTCGCCGCGTGGGGGTGGTTCTTCGCCGCGGCGCTCAACCTCCTCTTCGCGCCGGTGCTCGCCGCCGCGAGCGCGCTGCTCCTCTCCGACCGCGCGCTCGGCACCCGACGCTTCATCGCCGCGATGGGCGGCCCCGCCTCCGCGGGGGGAGACCCGCTCCTGCACCAGCACCTCTTCTGGGTCTTCGGCCACCCCGAGGTCTACGTGCTCATCCTCCCCGTGTGGGGGATCGTCGCCGACGCGCTCTCTCACGCCGCGGAGCGCCCCCCCGCGGGCTACCGCGCCGTGGTGGCGTCGATGGCCGCGGTGACGGCGCTCTCGGGGGCGGTGTACGGCCACCACCTCTTCGCGACGGGGCTGAGCGCCGGGCTCGCGCAGGCCTTCATGGCGCTCACCCTGGTGATCTCGCTGCCTTCATCCGTGTTCGTGTGGAGCTGGGCCATGACCGCGCGCGGAGGCCTCTCGCGCCCCTCTCCCGCGTCTCGCTACGCGCTCGCGACCGCGGGGGTCTTCGCCGCGGGGGGGCTCACGGGCCTGCACCTCGGGGTGATCCCGACGGACCTCTACCTCCACGACACGCACTTCGTGGTGGGGCACCTGCACCTGGTGATGGCGGCCTCGCTCCTCTTCGGCCTCTTCACCGCGGTGCACCACTTCGCGGGTGACCTCCTCGCGCGCCCGCTCTCTCCCCGCGTCGCGAGGTGGCACCTCTGGCTCTCGCTCGTCGGCGCGCTGGTGGCCTTCGGCGCGATGCTCCGATTGGGCTTCCTCGGGATGCCCCGGCGCGTGTGGTCGGTCTCCGCGTACCGCTACCTCGACGGCGCCGCCCCGTGGAACCTCGCCGCCACGGCGGGCGCCTACCTCCTCGGCGCGGCGCAGCTCCTCCTCGTCGTCGACCTCACCCGCGCGCGTCGCGGCGCGCCATGACCGCCTCGCGCGTCGCCGCCCTCTGCCTCGCCGCGTCGGCGCTGATGTTCGTCGCGACCCTCGCCGTGGCCTCGCGCGTCTTGCGCCACCGCGACACGGGATCACCCCACGCGCCAACGCTCGCCCTCCTCCCTCCCGTCGCGGGAGCCACCCTCGGCGGAGAGCGAGTGTCGTCCGAGACCCTCACCCTCGGGCGTGACCTTTACGTGCAGCACTGCGCGGGCTGCCACGGCGCGCGCGGTCACGGCGACGGCGCCTCGGGCGTGGGGCTCGTCCCTGCCCCCACGGACCTCACCCGCGGCGTGTACAAGTTCGGCTCCGTACCCTCGGGGGAGCTCCCGCCCCTCGCCGCCCTGCGTCGCACCCTCACCCGCGGCCTTCGCGGGACGGCGATGCGACCGTGGCCCCTGAGCGCGCGCGAGGTCACCGCGGTAGCGCGCTACGTCCAGTGGCTCTCCCCGCGGTGGCGGCGCGAGCGATCAGGGACGTCCATCGACCTGCGCTCGCCCGAGTGGGCCGACCCCTTCGCGAGCGACGTCACGGCGGGGGTCGCGCGCGGTGAGGCCGTCTACCACGGCCTCGCGCAGTGCACGGCGTGTCACCCGGCCTACGTGTCAATGGAGCGGGTGCGAGCCTACGCGACGGAGCTTCAGGGCACGAGCGACGTCGCTCTGCGCCCCGACGTGGAGACCTCCCGCGCGGTGTACGAAGAGGGCCACCGCGCGTGGGCCCTCGCGACGGACTTCGCCCGACACCCGATGCGCGACGGCGACGACGTCGCGAGCGTCGCGCGCTCCATCGCGATGGGCCTCGGAGGGACGCCCATGCCGACGTGGTACGGCGCGCTCTCCCCGAGGGACATCTGGGCCCTCGCGCACTACGTGAGGGGGCTGGCGGCTACGCCCGCAGCGCCTCGTCCGTGATCGGTGTAGCCAGCGCGGCGCCCCCGCGCCGCGGGGTGAAGGCGGTCCCATCACCGATTCGACCGACGTAGATCCCCGCGGCGCGGGGTGAAGGCGGTCCCATCACCGATTCGACCGATGTAGATCCCCGCGGCCCGGGGGCCCCGCGCGGGCGACCCCACCACGCCCCAAGTATAAACCCCC
>JAEYZO010000090.1 GCA_023428035.1 Pseudomonadota bacterium
CCTTCTGGCTCCTGGCCGCGGCCCTGGGCTTCAGCGCTCGACGTCGTAGCCCTCGGCCTCCCACGCGAGGAAGCCTCCCCGGAGGCGCGCGGCGGGCAGGCCCTGCTGACTGAGGGCCTCGAAGGCGCTGCGGGCTTCGTCTCCGCCCGAGCGGTCATAGACGATCACGGGCTTGCGCTCGCGGGCGAGGGTCGCGAGGGCGTCGTGCAGGGCCTCGAAGGGCAGGTTGCGCGCGCCGGGGATGTGCGCCCTCGCGAACACCTCGGGGGCGCGCACGTCGACCACGGTCACCCGCCCCGCCTTGATGAGCGGCGGGAGCTCCTTGGCGGCGATCTCGTCTTCGGCCCCTGGGAGAAAGGGCTCGACCAGGTCGAGGATCTCGGACTTCGAGATGGCCCCCGTCGCGCTCTTCACGGGGCGGCCCCCCGCGACCACCACCAGCATCGGGATCGATTTCGCCCCGAAGGCCTGCGCGAGCTCGGGGTTCTGGTCGACGTTGACCTTCACCACCTTGAGCCGGCCTTGAAGCTCCCGCGCGACCTCTTCGACGCGGGGGGAGAGCTGCCGGCAGGGCCCGCACCACTCGGCCCAGAGGTCGATGAGCACCGGGAGCTCGCTCTCGAGAACCTCTCGCTTGAACGACGCCGTCGTCACGCTCTGCACTGCCATCGCTTCGTCCTCCGTCGGGCGTAGGCGTCTACTACACGGCACCGCGCTTTCCAATCGCCCCCGCGCGGTGCTACCCGGTGGGGCCACGCGATGACCCTCCGCCGCGGACGACGCACCGCCGAGGTCACCCGGCTCCGCCGCGAGCCCTCCCTCGCGCTCGCCCGCCTCGCCGTGGCCGCCCCCTTCGGCGCCGCGGGGGCCGCCCTCGGGCTCACCCTGGGAGGGTGGGCCTGGGCCGCGACGGCCCTCCTGGCCATCCCCGCGGTGAGCACCTTGAAGGCCGCGCTCACCCCCTACGTGGGCGAGTGCCCCGCCTGCGGGTCGGCCCTGCGTCGCCGCGTGGTGGCCCTGCCCGACGAGCCCGTGGTGGCCCCCACCGCGAAGGACCTCCGCTGCGACGCCTGCGGGGTCTACCTCGACGCCCGCGCGGGAGACCTCCGAGAGGTTCCCTTTCACCGCGTGGCCGAAACACCCACCTACCGCGCGGCCCTCGACGAGGTGGCGCTGAGCGACCTCGACTGGGGAGGCCGCTGCGTGGTGTGCGACGCCGAGCCCACGCGACGTCTCGCGCTGGCGCCCTTGACGGTGGGCCTCCTCGCGGGGCCAGAAGCCACGATGACCGAGCGCGACGCGCCTGGGGTGCCCTTCTGCGCTGACCACGGAGACTCGCCCGACCGGGGCGTGGAGGTCACCCGCGCGCAGGGGAGGGTGACCGTGGCCTTCACGGCCTACGCGGGCTACCGGGCCTTCATCGACGCCAACCGCGAGCGGCTAGACCTCACGGTGCGCGTGGCCGAGTCGGTCGAGGGGTGACGCGGGACCGCGGGTTCCAACATACTCGCGGGTCATGGCTTCGGTGACGTCTCGGGCGGGACTCTGGGCGATGGCGGTGACCGCGCTCGCGTGCAGCGACAACGTGCGCACCGTCGAAGACGGCGGCGTGACCCGCGACGCCGGCACCCCCGTCGTCGTCGACCCCCTGCAGTGGATCGACTGCCAGCCCGGGCAGGAGCGCTGCTACCAGAACATCCACCAGCGCTGCCTGCTCTCGGGGGAGCTCACCCGGGTCGAGAACGACGACTGCGCCGCGCGGCTGCAGGTCTGCGCCGACACGCTCTGGTGCGTCACCTGCCGGCCCGGCGAGCTGCGCTGCACGGGAGACTCCCTCGGCGTCGAGCGATGCCTCTCTGACGGCTCGGGCTGGGAGCACGTCACCGACTGCGACACCACCCGCGGAGAGGCCTGCCGCCGAGGGCAGTGCGTGGTGGTCTGCAACGACGACTCGATCCAGCAGAGCTACTTCGGCTGCGAGTACTACGGCGTCGACCTCGACAACATCGTCGAGACCGGCGGTCGGTCGGCGGCCTCGCAGCAGTACTCCATCGTGGTGAGCAACCCCGACCCGGTGCTCACGGTGCGGGTCGAGATCCACCGCAACAACGCCGCCCCGGGCCAGCCCCCGCAGCTCGAGCGCGTGCGCAGCGCCGTGATCCCCCCGCAGGACCTCGAGGTCTTCGAGCTCCCCGCGCGGGAGGTCGACTGCTCCACCGTCGCGGGCTTCAACGACGGCACGGGCACCTGCCTCTCGTCGCGCGCGTACCGGGTGACCTCGAACTACCCGGTGATCGCGTACCAGTTCAACCCGCTGGAGAACGTCGGGGTCTTCTCCAACGACGCCTCGCTGCTGCTCCCCACCAACAGCCTCCAGGGCAACTACCGCGTGCTGGGCTACCCCCAGCAGTGGTCGGAGACCGAGAACCCCGACACCAACGGCCGCGACGAGATCCGCGCCTACATGACCATCGTGGGCACGCAGCCCAACACCCGCGTGAGGATCACCCCCACGGCCGACATCATCCCCGGCGGCCCCTTCAACGCCCGGCACCCGGCGGGCACGCCCTTCGACGTCATCCTCAACCCCTTCGACGTGCTCAACCTCGAGACCGGGGCCTTCCTCGCGGACTTCACGGGGAGCTTCATCCAGCCCGACCGCCCCGTCGCGGTCTTCTCCGGCACCGAGTGCACCGACGTGCCCTTCTGGAACGTCATCTCCGACCGCCAGTCGGCGTGTGACCACATCGAGGAGCAGCTCTTCCCCGCCGCCACCGCCGGGCAGAACTACGTCGCCGCGCGCCTCGCGTCGCGCACCCGCGCGCTCTTCCAGGCGGGGGCCACGGTCGCGCAGGTGAACGAGCCCGAGTGGTTCCGCGTGCTCAACCCCGGCACGGCCATCGTGCACGTCACCACCACGCTCCCCGTCGACGTCGCCGACCCCGACGGGCCGCGGCTGGAGTTCGACCTCGACGACGGCCAGTACCGCGACATCCGCGCCCTCGCCGACTTCACCATGCGCGGCGACGCCCCGATCATCGTCGGGCAGTTCATGGGCTCGCAGAGCACCGCGGGCATCGCGTCGAACCTCCCCGGCGGCGACCCCGCGCTGCTGATCGTGCCCCCCACCGAGCAGTGGCGCACCGACTACGTGGTGCTCACGCCCAACAAGTACGCCTTCGACTTCGTGACCCTGGTGGCCCGCCCGCGCGCGCGGGTGTTCCTCGACAACACCCCCGTCGACGACTTCGCCGACTGCGCCCGCTCCCGCGCCGACGGCTGCGTCGACACGCCCACCAGCCCGTGCCCCGAGCCCGTGTTCGTGACCTACCGCTGCCAGCTCTCGTTCCCGCGGGTCGACAACAGCGTGAACCCGCCCGTCATCACCGCGGGGCGGCAGCGCGACGGCGTGCACGTGATCCGCAGCGAGGTCCCCCAGGGGCAGCCCCCCGAGGGCGTGATGGTGCTGGTCTCGGGCTTCGACGCCTACGTCTCCTACGCCTACGCGGGCGGGACGAACCTCACCCCCGTGCGCTGACCCCGGACTTCAGTCCGGGGGAGCGGTCTCTACGGCCGCGGTTGCCCCTGGCCCGCGGCGCGCCGATACTGCCCCGTCGGCCCTCTACCCCCTCTCCGACCGACGGGAGCGTGCGCCATGCGAGTCACTTCCTTCCGCTCCGTGCTCGTCGCCGCCTTCGCCCTCGCGACCCTCGCGGGCTGCGGCGAAGATCAAGCCTCCCTCGGCCAGGAAGACGCCTCGGCCACGGCCGACGTCCCCCGCGTCACCTGGCGCGACGTGCCCCCGGTCGACACCGGGCCCGTCACCCTCGACGTGCCGCGCAACCTCAACCCCGTCGTGGTGAGCGTCGTGCCCGACCACGGGCCCTTCAACGGCCGCGACGTGGTCACCGTCCGCGGCAGCAACTTCGACGGCGAAGAGGTCACCGTGCGCTTCGCCGGCAACCTCGTGCAGCCCAACGCCACGGAGCTCGTCGACTCGCGCCGCGTCAACGTCGTCCCCCCGACCGGGCGCCCCGGCCTCGTCGACGTCGAGGTCGAGGTCGACGGCCGACGCGCCACCCTCCCCAACGGCTACCGCTACGACGCCTTCTACGTCGACCCCGCCGACGGCTCCCCCGCGGGGGGCACCCTGGTCACCATCCGGGGCATGGGCACGCGCTTCGACGCCACCACCCGCGTGACCTTCGACGGCCTGCCCTGCACCGACGTGCGCGCCGTGGGCCCCGAGGAGCTCACCTGCGTCACCCCCGCGCACCCCGAGGCGAGGGTCACCGTGTCGGTGCAGACCGGCGACGAGACCATCAACGTCGACGACGCCTTCAACTTCACCGACGGCGACGAGGGCTCCCGCGGCGGCCTCGGAGGCGGGGCGATCGAGGGCAACCTCTCGGTCACCGTCCTCGCGGGCAACACCGGCGACCCCATCCCCAACGCGCTGGCCTTCCTGGGCGACGACCCGCTGGTGGCTCCGCCGCGCTCGGCGCGCACCAACGAGCGGGGCAGGGCCACCCTGTCGTTCCCCGAGCTGCGCGGGCCGCAGACGCTCACCATCACCGCGAGGTGCTTCAACGCCCACACGGTGCAGCTCTTCAACGCCCGCAACGTGACCCTCTACCTCTACGCGCAGCAGATCCCCGCGTGCGCGATGGGAGAGCCCGGCAACTCCACCCCCGGCCGCGGCACCTTCGGCGCCACCGTGCGCGGCGAGCTGGTCTGGGACGGCCCCAACGAGTTCGCCCCCAACCCCTGGCGGAACATCCCCGAGCCCAGGGCGGGCGAGCGCCGCGTGGCCTTCGTCTACGCCACGCAAGACAACATCAACTCCAGCACGGTGGCTCCGGGCGACGGCAACACCGTGCTCGAGGTGGTGACCCCGGGCTACGGCGGCCGGGGCTACCCCTTCAGCATCGCGACGCGCCCCTCGGCGCTGGCCATCTACGCCATCGCGGGCATCGAGGTGATCCAGACGCAGCGCTTCACGCCCTACATCATGGGCGTCGCCCGCGGGGTGCTGGGCTCTCCCCGCGCGGTCATCACCGACGTGGTGGTGCCGATGAACATCACCCTCGACCACCAGACCGAGGTGCAGATCTCGAACCTGCCTCCCGCGACCGGGGGCCAGCCCGACCGGGTGCGCGTCGAGGGCTACGTCGACCTCGGTGGTGAGGGAGTGATCGCGCGGCCCGACGTGAACGTGTGGGGCCGGGATGCTTCGGACCCGTACTACCTCAACGCCCTGCCGGCCTTCAGCGGGCCGCTCGCCGACGCGAGGCTCATCGTGAGGGCGACCTACGGCACCAACGACTGGCTCGGCGCGCCCTCGAGCACGATGGTGGTCGCGGGCATCACCTCCCCCGACGACGTGGTGCAACTGAGGGACTGGGTGGGCATCCCGACGATCACCTCGCCCGTGGAGAACGGGCGGCTGTCGCGCGACCGCGCGGTGCGCTGGGAGGTGCGCGGCGGCGACCCCCAGATGTGGTGGATCTCCCTCTCGGGAGACGTCTTGTACTGGTACACCTACGCGCCGGGCACGGCGCGGGCGGCGGCCTTCCCCGACCTCTCGGGGATCATGGGCTTGTCCGACCTGCCCGCGGGGCAGCCGCTGTACATGAACCTCAACGGGTTCAGGGTGCCGGGCTTCGACTATAACGAGTTCCGCTACCGCTTCCTGTCGTCGCTGTACTGGACAGCCTACTCGTCGCGCACCGCGATCTGGACGCGCTGAACCCCCAAAACACCACCGCCCCGCGGAGGCTCATCACCTCGCACGGGGCGGCTGCGGACGGAGTGGGCTGTAAGCCGGGTTCTGTGCCGCGCGTCGGTCGTCCCTCCGCGCGGCGGCGCTCATTCCTCTAGGGCGACGATCGCTCGGCGCCTCGTAGCGACACACCCGGGAGCGTCGGCCGGTGCGTAGGCCTCTCGCGGTCTCCCGCAGCGCTCCCATGTTCGGTCTTGCTCCGGATGGGGTTTGCCGTGCCGCCCCTGTCACCAGGGGCGCGGTGAGCTCTTACCTCGCCGTTTCACCCTTGCCCGGTCACGGATCGCTCCGCGCCGGGCGGTCTGTTCTCTGTTGCACTGTCCTCGGGATCACTCCCACTGGCCGTTAGCCAGCATCCCGTCCTGTGGAGCCCGGACTTTCCTCCCGCGCGACACCAGGGTCACGCCAGCGAGCGCCCGCTCCACTCCGTCGCCGCCCTCTCTGCCACGCCCACCCCCCGCGACGCAACGCCCACGGTCGATGGACCATCCCGCGCGCTTGTCGTAGAAGGGCGCCCACGGCGGAGCCATGAACTACAAAGTCATCGACCGCGACGGCCCCTACGCCCCGCACTACCACGGCCCCGAGGTCGAAGACCCGGTCTACCGGGCGACCATCGCGAGGATGTTCCGCAGCGACTTCGTGGAGTTCTTCTCGAAGGTGCACCCGGTCGTGCCCGCGGCGCTGTACCTGCCCCTCGCGGCCTGGGGCGCCTACGCCGGCTGGCAGGGCCTCTCGGCGCTCAACCTCCTCGCCGCCGTCGCGAGCGGTCTCTTCTTCTGGACCTTCGCGGAGTACGTCCTCCACCGCTACGTCTTCCACATGGCGCCGACCAACAAGCTCAAGGCGTTCCTGTACTTCCAGTCGCACGGGATCCACCACCAGTACCCCGACGACTACTACCGGCTCTTGATGGTGCCGCCCGTGAGCCTGCCCCTCGCGGCGCTCTTCTACGGGCTCTTCGCCCTCGTCCTCTCGCCCGCGGGCGCCGCGGCCACCTTCGCGGGCTTCGTCCTGGGCTACCTCGCCTACGACTACATCCACTTCGCGGTGCACTTCTTCAAGCCGCCGCGGGCGGCGTGGGCGAAGCCCATCGCGACCTGGTTCAAGGCCTCGCGCCGCCGCCACCTCGTGCACCACTTCGACGACCACGAGCGCGGCTACGGCGTCTCCACCGTCTTCTGGGACCACGTCTTCGGCACCGCCCCCAGGGGCAAGGCCGAGTAGCCCGCGGCGCTCAGAAGCGCAGGTCGATGCCGTAGCTCGCGGCGGGGCGGTCGTCTCCGCGGCGCGCGCGCGCAGGCCGCGTCGGGGA
>JAEYZO010000194.1 GCA_023428035.1 Pseudomonadota bacterium
GGTCGCGCTCGGCGCCGAGGTGACGCCCTATGGGCGCGCGCGGGTCGCGACGGTGACGCACGTGGCGTTCAGGGACATCGCCGCGCAGGAGCTCGTCGCGGCGCTCGACCTCGAGGGCGTGTGCGCCTCGTCGGGCGCGGCGTGCAGCAGCGGCAGGGCCGAGCCGTCGGCCTCGATCTCGCGGCTGTTCCCCGGGGAGCCGTGGCGGGCGAGGGGGGCGCTGCGGGTGAGCCTCGGGCCCGAGACCACCGACGCCGAGGTCGACGCCGTGGTGGCGCTCCTGCCGTCGGTGGTGGCGCGCTTTCGCTGAGGCTCAGCGGAAGACGACGCGCACGTAGAAGTCCTGGCCCCCCCCGTTGCGGAGCAGCACCGAGCGGTCGGTGATCCCCGGCCGCGCGCCGCAGAACGGCACCACCGTGGCTACGTTCCCGATCTGCTGCGCGACGTTGCCCGTGGGCTCGAAGGAGGCCCAGAGCTCTACGGAGGTCGGGGCCCGGCCGAGGCCGTGGCAGAACTCCAGGGTGGTGAGCGCGGGGTAGGCGATGAGCGGGCCTTGCCACGGCCCGCTGACCCACGCGCCGGAGTCGTCGAGGAAGCCGCCGTCGCAGGGCACCTGCCGGATGTCTACGCACTGGTCGGTGTCGGGCGGCGAGGCGCAGCCGGCGAGCACGAGCCCCGAGAGGAGCGCGGCGGCCTCAGCCCAGCGCATCGGCGATGTCTCTGGCGTGGTAGGTGATGATGATGTCGGCGCCGGCGCGCCGGATCGAGAGCAGCGTCTCGTACACCGCGCGCTCGAGGTCGATCCACCCGTTGGCCGCGGCGGCGTGGAGCATCGCGTACTCGCCGCTCACGTTGTACGCGGCCACGGGGACGTCGACCGCGGCGCGCACCGCCGAGATCACGTCGAGGTACGCGAGCGCCGGCTTCACCATCACGACGTCGGCGCCCTCGTCGAGGTCGAGCGCCACCTCGCGCAGCGCCTCGCGGCGGTTCGCCGGGTCCATCTGGTAGCCCGCGCGGTCGCCGAAGCGGGGCGCGCACTCCGCCGCCTCACGGAACGGCCCGTAGAACGCGCTGGCGTACTTGGCCGCGTAGGACATCACGATCACCTCATCGTGGCCGTCGCCGTCGAGGGCCCGGCGAATCGCGCCCACCCGACCGTCCATCATGTCGCTCGGCGCGATGACGTCGGCGCCGGCGCGGGCGTAGACGAGCGAGATCCTCGCGAGTCGCTCCACCGTGGCGTCGTTGTCGACGTCGACCGTCCCGTCGCGCCGCTCGCGGAGCACCCCGCAGTGACCGTGCGACGTGTACTCGTCCACGCAGACGTCGGCCATCACCAGGTGCGACGGGAGCGCGTCGTGGAGGGCCTTGATCGCCGTCGGCACGGGCCCGTTCGGGTCCCACGCGCCGGATCCCTCCTCGTCCTTGTGGTCGGGCACCCCGAAGAGCAGAAAGCTCCGCACGCCGAGCGACGAGAGCGAACGGGCTTCCTCCACGGCGAGGTCGACGGAGAGCTGCGCGTGCCCCGGCATCGATCCGATGGGCTTCTTGCGTCCACGGCCGCTGGTGACGAACAGCGGCGCCACGAGCTGCTCGGGTCGGAGCGAGGTCTCGCGCACGAGCGAGCGGACGGTCGCGTCGCGCCGCAGGCGCCGGGGTCTCTTCGTCGGAAAGGTCATCGGTCGTACCTTCGGTGCACGAGGAAATAGTCTCGCAGGGCGGCGACGAGCCCCTCGGCGGTGTGCTCGTCGGCCTCGACGTTGACGCTGAGCCCGAGCGCGCGCGCGGCGCGCGTCGTCGCCGGGCCGATGGAGGCGACCACGGCGTTCGAGAGCATCCCTGGCGCCCGCGGCCCGAGGCCCTCGCAGAAGCGCTGCACGGTCGAGCCCGAGGTGAAGGTGACCGCGTCGATCGCCCCCCGCTCGAACGAGTCGCGCAGGTCGTCGAAGTCCGCTCCCGGCGCGGGCGCGGTGCGGTACACCGCGACCGCGTCGCCGTCGCAGCCCGCCGCCGAGAGCGCCCGGGGGAGGGCCTCGCGCGCCACCGCCGCCCGCGGGAGGAGCACCCGCGCGCCGCGCGCTCGCTCGCCGAGGGCCCATAGGAGCTCCTGAGCGACCTCCTCGCCGAGGTGTGACATGGGCACGAGGTCGGGGCGCACCCCGCGGCGCCGGAGGGCCTCGGCGGTCGCCGGGCCGATCGCGGCGACGAGGCATCGGCCGAGCGCCCGGGCGTCGCGACCCGCGGCGTCGATGGCCTCGAAGGTGCGATCGACGGCGTTGGCGCTGGTGAACGCCACGGCCTCGTACGCGCCGTGGGCCAGGGCCCACACCGCGCGGCCGACGGCGGCGAGGTCCTCCGGCGGCTCGACGCGGATCACGGGCTGCTCGATCACCGAAGCGCCCTCGTCGGCGAGCGCGTCGACGATGCCGGCGGACTGCTCCCTCGCGCGGGTCACCACCACGCGTCGTCCCGAGAGCGGGCCGAGGTCCCACCAGCGAAGAGACTCGCGCAGGCGCACGACGTCGCCCACGACCACCAGCGCGGGCGGAGTGACCCTGGCCTCGCCCACCAGGTCGGCGAGGGTCGCTACGGTGCCGGTCACCACCCGCTGCTCGGGGTGCGTGCCCCAGGCGACGACCGCCGCGGGGGTTTCTTCGTCCCTGCCGTTCTCGACCAGCGCGGCGAGCGTCTCGCGCAGCCGGCTCAGCCCCATGTAGAGCACCAGGGTCTGCGTCGCGTTCGCGAGCCGGTCCCAGCGGACGGCGCCGGGCTTGTCCTGCCGCTCGGTGGCCGTGACCAGCGCGACCGACGACGAGAGGTCTCGGTGCGAGATCGGAATGCCCGCGTACGCGAGCGCCCCCAGCGCGGCGGTCACCCCCGGCACCACCTCGAACTCAACCCCGTGCGACGCGAGGAACTCCGCCTCCTCCGCCCCTCGGCCGAAGAGGAACGGGTCTCCGCCCTTGAGCCTCGCCACGCGGCGGCCCTGGCCCGCGCGGTAGAGCAGCATGTGGTTGATCTCGTCCTGCGTGGTCGAGTCCGCGCCCTTGCGCTTGCCGACGAACAAGCGCTCGGCGTCGTCGCGCGCGTGGCGGAGCACCCCCGGGTGCACTAGGGCGTCGTACATCACGGTGTCGGCGCGCGCGATCACGCGCTGCGCGCGGAGGGTGAGCAGCCCAGGGTCGCCGGGGCCGACGCCGACGAGGGAGACCATTCCGGGCACGGCGGCGGGGACTCTATTCCCGTGGGGCGCGGATTGCACCCGCGTCGTTGACACCCGCGGCGGGCTCCGCCTAGATGCCCGCGTGCGCAGCCTCTTCTTCGCGATCGCGGCGCTCTCGATCTCCTGCCGCAACCCCGCCACGGCCACGTCGAGCGACACGCCCCCGGCGCGAGCGGCGCAGGAGCCCGCGGCCCCGCGCGGCCCGACGGCGCGTATCCAGACGCAGCGCGGGCCCGTGACGGTGAACCTCGAGGTCGCGCGCACCCCCGCGGTGCGCACCCGCGGGCTGATGTTCCGCCGCGAGCTGGCCGAAGACGCCGGGATGCTCTTCGTCTTCCCGGCCCCCGAGCACCAGACCTTCTGGATGCACAACACGCTGATCCCCCTCGACATGATCTTCATCCGCGCCGACCGCACGATCCTCGGCATCGTGAAGAACGCCACGCCTGAGACTGACGACCCGCGCGAGGTGCCGGGCGAGTCGATGTACGTCCTCGAGGTGAACGGCGGTTGGTGTGACCGACACGGCGTCGCCGCGGGGCAGCGCGTCGAGCTCACCGGCGTGGCCCCTGTGATGGAGTGACCCTTCCGTGACCCGAACCTCGAACCTCGCCGCGATCGCGGCTCTGTCCCTCGGCTGCAACCTCACCTCTCCGCCGGAGCCCGCCCCGCAGATCCGCCGCGAGCCGACCCCCGCGGCCCCCGCCCACGCGCAGGCGCAGCAGGCCGCGCCGCGCGCGCCGGAGCAGCC
>JAEYZO010000267.1 GCA_023428035.1 Pseudomonadota bacterium
CCTCTACAGCGGGTGATGGAGGGCGCGTCGGGGCCGACCTCGCGCGCAGCAGCGGCCCCGTCGCGCCGGAGGACTCAACGGCCCCGTCGACGCGCGGCGGATCGCGTGGCTTCAACAAGCCGTCTCGACGAGGGCCTTCGTCCATCTTCGATCCCCTTAGACATACGAAGGAGAGGTCTTCTGACCTACGCGAACCGACGCCGCTGAGCCCAGGCTCAAACGAGCTTGCGAGCGATCACACACAAGACAAGGGTCAAGACAAGCGCCGGGCCGAAGCCCAGCGCGAGCGCGCGGGCGACGGGCTGCGTCCCGAGGAGGATGTACACCGCCGTCGACGTGTCGTTCAAGCAGAGGCGAAACTGGTCGCTGCGCGCAGGGTCAGCGAAGGCGAGCGCCGAAGCGCCGACCGCGCCCAGCGCGACGCCCACCCCGAGCCGGCCGCCTGGCGACAGCGCGTGCTTGCGCTCGAGGATGATGAACACCACGACGGCGACGAGGCTGGCCGCGAGGCTGTACCCCAGCGTCGCGTAGGTGCCTTCTTCATTAGCCTTCTCGCAGAGCTCCTGGCTCGCGGCGACGCCCACGTTGACGTTGAGGGTGTTGCCGGTCACCAGGACCTGCGGCGCCCCTCCAGCGTCGGCGCCCTCCGCCTGCGCCGTCGGCACCTCGGGCTGAGCTGGGTTGGGGTCAGGCGGCGGTGCCTCGGCCGCGCCCCCCATCGGCTGCAACATCACGACCCGCGTGAACATGGCGGGCGACTCGGCCACAGGTGAGCCGGTGTCGTCAACCACATACTGCGGGGCCGTGCTCCGGACCTACACATACACCCCCTTGACGCGGGGTCGTTTCGAGTGGCAGAGGGGTCGTGCAAGGGCCTGGGAGACCTTCGAGGCCCACCGCTGACCTCTGGGGAGCGACGAGATGGACTACCTGATCTGTGTGGGTGGCGGCGGGCAGCACATCGCGCTCGCGATCGCACGAATGGTGCGGCTCGGGGTGTGGGGCGACGCGCCGAAGACCCTGGTGATCGACGCCGACCTCGACAGCCCCCTCGCGCGACGGCTCCGCACCTTCGCCGAGCCCTCGGAGGAGGGCGGCGGGGAGGGCCCGCGGGTGCCTCACCCCCTCCCGGGCTTGACCATGCAGCCTCCGCTCGCGACGGGAGAGGCGGGCAAGTCGTTCCGGCAGTCGTTCCTCGGGTCGCAGCCGGGCGGCGCCGACAACCCTGGGGGGGTGATCGAAGAAGAACTCTATGAGCTCTTCTATGGCCCGAACGCCGACGAGGTCGATATCAAACAGGGGATGGCGGCCCGCCCCTCAGTGGGGGCCGCGGTCTTCGCGGATCGAGGCATCGAGCACCTCGGGCCCCACCTCGAGGGGGGCTTCTCGCACGCCCGGCAGGTGCTCATCGCCGCGAGCTTCATCGGCGGCACGGGCGCCGGCGTGACGCACCAGCTCGTGAAGTACCTCCACGAGAGCCCGAAGCGGAACAACGTCGACCTCTTCGGCACCTTCCTCCTCCCGTGGATCGAGATCCCCCCGGGGGGCCAGGGCGCCGCCGACCAGGTGACCATCCAGAACAGCGCCAAGCACGGCATCCAGCACTTCATGGAGGAGACCGCGCCGCGGCTGCGAAAGGCCATGCTGGTCGGGGCCAACGGGTCGCTCAAGCCCACGAAGGCTCACGACAAGCAAGACGAGACCGTGAGCCCCTTTCCCCTGCTGGCCGCCTACGGCCTCGACGCGATCATGAACGACCGCGCTGGAGCTCGGGTCGAGGGCGACGACAACGTGTTCACCGTCGCCTCCGACGCCTCGCTCAACTGGCTCCTCCAGATGCGCTGGGCCGACCGTTCGTCGATCGCCGTCCGGTGGGCCGCCGCGAGGGTCTTCGAGAGCGTCGTGAGCGTCTTTGAAGACGCCTCGGGCGGCGTGGAGTTCCGAAAGCTCGAGGGAGACGCGTTCAAGTCTCGCTCGTTCAACCCCTGGGACGAGACGGTCGTCAACTGGGGGGGCGTCATCCGAACCTGGGCGAAGAAGTCGAAGAAGGAGAAGGACCTGGAGCTCGCCGCCAAGGTGCTGACCCACCTCAGCGCGCGCACCCGGCAGCTCAAGATGGTGACCCAGTACCTCCGCGAGGTCTTCGGCACCGCGGCCGAGGGCACCCTGGGCCGCGCGGGCGGCATCCAGCTCCAGTCCAAATACGAGAACCTGAACCGCATCGACAAGGAGAAGGCCTACCGCTACCTCAGCAACTCCTTTCAGCGTTGCAGGTCCGAGATGAAGTTCGACGAGAACGCCGACGCCCCCTCGTTCATCGCCGAGAGCATGGAGCAGGCCCTCATGGCTGAAATCATCGAAGGGCAGGTGATCTCGTGAGCTCCGGCTGGCCCTTCGCCCTACCCTGGATCGAGCAGACCTCCGGCGAGCGCGTGTCGAAGGTGTCGGCGGTCGCCCTCGAGCGGCTGGCCCCCGACCCGACGGACCTCAGGCCCCACTGCGTGCCGACGCCCTTCGCGGAGGCCGAGGTGATGACCACCCTCCTGCGCGCTCTGCCGAGCTCGCCCGCGGCGCACTTCGATGACCCAAAGCACACCGACGACCTCCGGCAGACCTTTCAGCGCTGGCAGCTCCTGCTGAAGGCGACCCTCCTGGGGAAGGTGGCGGTAGAGAACGTCCCGCTCCGAGACACGCAGGTCGACAACTTCGGCAAGGCGCTCAGGAACTCGCGGAGCAACCGTGAGTACCAGGGCGTGCTGCGCTCCCACGAGATCTCAGCGCTCAACCCCGTGGGGCGAAGGTCCCGGCTGGTGGGCGCCCTCGACGAGGGCTGCCTCGTGTGGGCCGCGCCGCGCCTGCACGACGGGGAGTGGGGCATCCTCGCGAACTCGATCTCCGGCGCGGAGGACAACGTCGCTCTCGACCTCCTCGCGGCGTGGCGCGGGATGCTCACCCAGAGGAACCTCTGGAACGCGAACCATTGGGAGTCGCCTTGGATGAAGGGCGTCGACCGGATGCTCGAGGGCCACAGGCCGTCGGCGGGTTGGGCGCAGCTCGAGGCCGACCTTCGGCAAGACGGCCCGGTGCGCTTGAACTTTCCACACAACGCGGGAGCGACCCGGCAGATCGACGTGTACCTTCCGGTCTACCACCGGGGGTTCGCGGCCTCGTTCCAGAAGATCTTCCGGCTGCGACCGGTGGAAGACGGCGGCAACGTCTCGCTGGTGGAGGACGCGGCCGACAACGCCTCACCGCGGCTGGGCAGCACGATCCAGCTCTCGGGCGTGCAACGCAGCTCGCTCCTGCCCGGGTCGAGCGGCGCGTCAGTGGCCGCCGACAAGGACGTTCTGCTCGCGGGCCTGGGCAGGGTCGAGACCGTCGACGCGGGCGTCATGGGCGAGCGGTGGTGGTTGTCAGACCGGAACGGCGCGAAGGGCTACGGCTCCACGGTCTACAAGCCTCTGATGGACAGGGTGATCCTGGTCCAGAGTTCGCGGCTGCCCCTGACCGAAGACGACATCGTCGATGCGCCTTGCTTCTTCCCCGACGCGCTCCGGATCGCGCAGGGGCTGCTGAGCCCCCCCGCGGGCAAGAGCGGGATCGAGTTCGTCACGCTGAAGGAACAGTTCCCCGCCCGGGTGCGCCACTGGTCGCTGCCCATGTACGGCGAGCAGCTCGTCGAGGGCATCGTCCCTCCGCCGCGGGACCAGACCTTCGCGCTCGCCCTCGAGGTGAGCCCGTCGGCGCCGTGCCTCCTCGAGCGCCTCGCGCACGGCTCGGGCGAGATGCTCGAGGTGGCCGAGCTGCGGGCCCTGGGCGCTCTCCTCTGGGAGGTCTTCGTCGGTGAGGTGGAGTTCAAGGGCGCCAACTCCCTCGTACGAACACCCCTCAGTGAAGAGGGCGTCGGCAAGGTGGCCTCTCAGGCCCAGGAGGCCGCGCCGCGGATGATCTTCGACGACTCGCTCCTCGCGGTGGTGGGGAGCGTGCTCTCGGACCACGCGGGTCGGGCC
>JAEYZO010000320.1 GCA_023428035.1 Pseudomonadota bacterium
AACCACGGGAGCTCGCCGCAGGCGTCGGCGTAGGCGTCGACGAGGGGCCGCGCGCGCGAGGCCTCGGGGGGCATCACCACCGAGAGCCCCACGGCGTCTGGGCGCAGCGTGCGCACCGCGTCGGCGACGCCCTCGGCCGGGGTGCGAGCGCCGAGCTCGACCGTGCGGTGCCCCCACGACGCGAGGCGCAGCGCGACGCCGTAGAGCCCTACGACGTGCTCCTCGTCCTCGACGCACGCGAGCAGCACCAGCCGAGACGGCGGCGAGGGCTGCACCAGGCGCACGAATTCCTTCGCCCGCGCGGTCACCGCGATGCTCGCGAGGTGCTCCTGCGCGACCGAGATCGCCCCCGCGTGCCACAGCTCGCCGACCTCGCGCAGCGCGGGCGCGAAGACGTGGTCGAAGACCGAGGCCGCGGAGCCCAGGAGGCTCGCGAGAGAGACCGCCGACTCGATGGCCTCGGGGTCGAAGGCCCGCGTCGCGTCGACGACCCGCCTGCGCGCGAGGGCCCAGACGTCGTCGCCGTCGTCGCCCTCGGGCGGGGCCTCTTCGTCGCCCTCGCTCCTCACCAGCCGCGCGGCCTCTGCGATGGCCACCCCGCGCGCGCTCAGGTCGCGCAGGTGCCGCACCATCTTCACGTCGAGCTCGGAGTACAGCCGGTACGCCGACGCCGTTCGGGCCGGCGCGGGGATGCCGTAGCGCCGCTCCCACGCGCGCAGCGTCGGCGCGGGCACGCCCGTCAGCTCGGCCACGACGTTGATGCGGTAGCGCCCCGCGGTCTCGCTCATGACCCAGGCAGTGTAACAGCTCTGCCGATGCTTCAAAAGGTTTGTATAACCTTGAGTCTGGGGTAGAACCCCCCGCCGATGAGCACGGACAAGCGACGACACGCGGTGGTGATCGGGAGCGGCTTCGGGGGCCTCGCCGCCGCGGTGCGGCTCGGGGCGCGGGGCTGGCGGGTGACGGTGTTGGAGAAGAACGACCAGCCCGGCGGCAGGGCCCGGGTGTTCCGCGAAGGGGGCTTCACCTTCGACGCGGGGCCCACGGTGGTGACGGCGCCCTTCCTCTTCGAGGAGCTTTGGTCGCTGTGCGGCAAGAGGATGTCCGACGACATCGACATGCGGCCGGTGACGCCCTTCTACCGGATCCGCTTCGACGACGGCGCGGTGTTCGACTACACGGGCGACGCGGCGGCCATGCGGCGCGAGGTGGCGAAGCTCTCGCCCGGCGACGTCGAGGGCTACGAGCGCTTCGTCGCGATGAGCGAGCGGATCTTCAAGGTCGGCTTCGAGGCCCTCGCGCACGTGCCCTTCGGGACCTGGAGCTCGATGCTGAAGATCGCTCCCGACATGGTTCAGCTCGAGAGCTACCGCACGGTCTACGGCCTCGTGGCGAAGTTCGTGAAGGACGAGCGGCTGCGGCAGGTGATGTCCTTCCACCCGCTGCTGGTGGGGGGTAACCCCTTCTCGACGACGTCGATCTACACGCTCATCGCGTTCCTGGAGCGCAAGTGGGGCGTGCACTTCCCGATGGGGGGAACGGGCGCGCTGGTGAGCGGGCTGGTGAAGCTCATCGAGGGCCACGGCAACGCCGTGAGGCTCAACAGCGAGGTGCGTCGAATCCTCATCGAGGGGGGCCGCGCTGTGGGGGTCGAGCTCGAAGACGGCGAGAAGATCCGGGCCGACGCGGTGGTCTCGAACGCTGACTCGGCGTGGACCTACCGCTACCTCGTCGACCCCGCGCACCGCCGCGCGTGGACCGACCGCCGCATCGAGCGCGCCCGCTACTCGATGTCGCTCTTCGTCTGGTACTTCGGCACGAAGCGCAAGTACGAGGACGTCGCCCACCACACGATCCTGCTCGGGCCCCGCTACAAGGAACTCCTCCACGACATCTTCGAGCGCAAGGTGCTCGCCGACGACTTCTCGCTCTACCTCCACCGCCCGACGGCCACCGACCCCTCGCTCGCGCCCGACGGCTGCGACGCGTTCTACGTGCTCTCGCCGGTGCCGCACCTCGACTCGGGGGTCGACTGGCGCGCCAAGGCCGAGCCCTACCGAAAGGCCGTCGAGCGCTACCTCTCGCGCACGGTGATGCCGGGCCTCGCCGACGAGGTGGTCGCGTCGCGGACGCTCACCCCGCGGGAGTTCCACGAGGACCTCTTGTCGATCAAGGGCGCGGCCTTCGGGATGGAGCCCGTGCTCACGCAGAGCGCGTACTTTCGCCCGCACAACAAGAGCGAAGACATCGAGGGCCTCTACCTCGTGGGCGCGGGCACGCACCCCGGCGCGGGGATGCCGGGCGTGCTCTCGTCGGCGCGGGTGCTCGACACGGTCCTGCCGTGAGCTACGAGGCCGACGTCGCGGAGTGCCGAGAGCGCCTGCGCACGGGGTCGAAGTCCTTCTACGCCGCCTCGCTGGTGCTCCCCGAGCGGGTGCGCGCGCCCGCGTCGGCTTTCTACGCCTTCTGCCGCGTGGCCGACGACGCCGTCGACGAGGCCCCGCCCGGCGGCATGAACGACGCGGTGGAGTCTCTGCGAGCCCGCCTCGCGAGGATCTACGCGGGAACGCCCGACGACACGCCCATCGACCGCGCGCTCGCGGTGGCGGTGGTGCGCCACGGTGTCCCGAGCGCCGTGATCGAGGCCCTCATCGACGGCTTCCTCTGGGACGCCGAGGGACACCGCTACGAGACGATGGCGGAGCTTCAGGGCTACTGCGCCCGCGTCGCGTCGGCGGTGGGCGTGGTGATGACCCTCTTCATGGGACGTCGTCACCCGCGGGTGCTCGCCCGCGCCTGCGACCTCGGCGCGGCGATGCAGCTCACCAACATCTGCCGAGACGTGGGCGAAGACGCGCGCAACGGCCGCGTGTACCTCCCCCTCGCGTGGCTGCGCGACGCCGGTGTCGACGTCGAGTCCTGGGAGCGCTCCCCTCGCCCGACCGACGCCCTCGCGGCGGTGATCGAGCGCGTGCTCGTCGAGGCCGACGGTCTCTATGCTCGCTCCGACGCGGGAGTAGCGATGCTGCCGCGGGACTGTCGGGCGTCGATCCGCGCGGCGCGCCTCCTCTACAGCGCCATCGGAGACGAGGTGCGACGCAACGGCTACGACAGCGTGACCCGCCGCGCGGTGGTGCCGCGACGTCGCAAGGCTGTCCTCCTCGCGCGCGCGATGACCGCGATGGCGGGGCCCGACCGGGAGCCGCGCGACGACGACCCGCCCGCGCTGCCCGCGGTGGAGTTCCTCATCGACGCCGTCGCGCGCCCAGGGTGAGGCGCGCTACGCCCCGCAGGGCACCGGCCGGTGGATCGTCACCCCCGAGCGCAGCGTGCGCGCGGTGCCCTCGTTGGTCGCCTTCGCCACGAGGTCGAACCACTCCATCCCAGGGAGCTTCGCGATGGTCGCGTCGGTCTCGGCGAGGCGCGCCCGCCCCGACTCGTCGCCGAAGAGGTACGCGCCGACGAAGTCCCTCTCCTCGCGGGGCGCCATCGAGCCGCCCACGGGCTCCCACAGCGCCTTGAGCGACATCGCGGCCATCCTCCGCGCGAGGGGAGAGCCCAGACGTCGCCGCGCCTGCTGGTAGTAGAACGCGAAGTGACGTCGCTCGTCCTTCACGATGCGGCGCACGATCTGGGCGAGGATGGGGTTGGCGCTCAGCTCCGCGAGGCGGGTGTACGCGTGCACCGCCGTGAGCTCGTTGATCGCGCCCCAGGTCATGTGCGTCGCGATGAAGTCCTTCGAGATCATCGAGAGGAGACGCCCGCCGAAGTCCTGCGCCACCTCGGTCATCTTGCGAGGGCGCGCGAACTCCTCGACCGAGCGCTTCGAGGGCTCGTGCCCCGTGAGCTCCAGGAACTTCGCCAGCGCGCGGCCGTGGTAGCACTCCTCGTAGCCCCAGCAGACCAGGAAGGCCCGCGCCTCGGTGTCGGCGAGGGCCTCGGTCTCCATCAGGGCCTTCATGTAGTGCACCGTGTAGAGC
>JAEYZO010000371.1 GCA_023428035.1 Pseudomonadota bacterium
CACGGACAACGTGAACTTCATGGCCGGCAACCTCACCGCGCAGGTGCGGGGCATCGCGCGGGTGGTGACGGCGGTCGCGAACGGCGACCTGAAGCGCAAGCTGGCGCTCGAGGCCAAGGGAGAGATCGCGGCGCTCGCCGACACCATCAACGAGATGATCGACACCCTCGCGACCTTCGCGGACCAGGTGACCAACGTCGCGAGGGAGGTGGGCATCGAGGGCAAGCTGGGCGGGCAGGCCCGGGTGCCCGGCGCGGCGGGGATCTGGAGGGACCTCACGGACAACGTGAACCAGCTCGCGGCGAACCTGACGACGCAGGTGCGAGCGATCGCCGACGTGGCGACGGCGGTGACCAAGGGCGACCTGACGCGCTCCATCGCGGTGGAGGCGCAGGGGGAGCTCGCGGCGCTCAAGGACAACGTCAACCAGATGATCGCGAACCTGCGCGAGACGACGCAGAAGAACACCGAGCAGGACTGGCTGAAGACCAACCTCGCGCGCTTCACCCGGATGCTCCAGGGGCAGCGGGACCTGGAGGCCGTGTCGAAGCTGATCCTGCGGGAGCTCGCGCCGCTGGTGACCGCGCAGCAGGGCCTCTTCTACGTGATGGACGGCTCGACCTCCCCCACCGCGGAGGACGGCGCGCTCAAGATGATCGCGAGCTACGCCTTCAGGGAGCGCAAGCACCTCAACAACCAGTTCAGGCTGGGCGAGGGCCTCGTGGGGCAGTGCGCCCTCGAGCGCGACCGGATCCTCCTCACCGACGTGCCGTCGGACTACATCAAGATCAACTCGGGCCTCGGCGAGGCGCCGCCGCGCAACATCGTGGTGCTCCCCGTGGTCTTCGAGGGCGCGGTGAAGGCCGTGATCGAGCTGGCGTCGTTCCAGCGCTTCAACGAGATCCACCTGGCCTTCCTCGACCAGCTCACCGAGAGCATCGGGATCGTGCTCAACACCATCGCGTCGAGCATGCGCACCGAGGAGCTGCTCAAGCAGTCGACCTCCCTCGCCGACGAGCTGCGCTCGCAGCAGCACGAGCTCACCGAGACCAACCGACGTCTGGAGGACCAGGCCCGCTCGCTCCAGGCCTCGGAGGAGCGCCTGAAGCTCCAGCAGGAGGAGCTCCAGCAGACCAACGAGGAGCTCGAGGAGCGCTCGCAGCTCCTCCAGCTCCAGAACGCCGAGGTCGAGAGGAAGAACCGCGAGATCGAGCAGGCCAAGTTCGCCCTCGAGGAGCGCGCTCAGCAGCTCGCCCTCTCGTCGAAGTACAAGAACGAGTTCCTGGCGAACATGTCGCACGAGCTGCGCACGCCGCTGAACAGCCTGCTCATCCTCGCGAGGCTCCTCGCCGACAACCGCGAGGGCAACCTCGAGCCCAAGCAGGTCGAGTTCGCCCGCACCATCTACTCCGCGGGCTCTGACCTGCTCTCGCTCATCAACGACATCCTCGACCTGTCGAAGATCGAGTCGGGCACCATGAGCGTCGACGTCGACGAGCTGGAGCTCGACGGCCTCAAGGAGTACGTCGAGCGCAACTTCGGCCAGATCGCCCGCGACAAGGGCCTCGACTTCATCGTCGAGTTCGCGCCGGGCCTCCCCGCGACGATCTACACCGACCCGCGGAGGCTCCAGCAGGTGCTGAAGAACCTGCTCTCGAACGCCTTCAAGTTCACCGAGAGGGGCTCGGTCACACTGCGCGCCGCGCAGGCCTCGTCGGGCTGGAGCGCCGAGTGCGAGATCCTCAACCGCGCCGAGTGCGTGATCGCCTTCTCGGTCGCCGACACGGGCATCGGCATCCCAGCGCACAAGCAGAAGATCATCTTCGAGGCCTTTCAGCAGGCCGACGGCACCACCTCGCGCAAGTACGGCGGCACGGGCCTGGGCCTGTCGATCTCCCGCGAGATCGCGCGGATCTTCGGCGGCGAGATCAGGGTCGACAGCGTCCCCGGCCAGGGGAGCGTGTTCACGCTGTTCCTCCCGCGGACCTACGTGGCCCACGAGGCCCCCGCGGCGCCCCGCGACGTCTTCTTCGACGCGCAGCGCGCGCGGACGTCTTCGACCGGCGTCGCCGCCGTGCTCGACTCTCCGTCGAGCGCTCCCCCGGCCCTCGACGAGCCCGCCCCCGACGCCGCGCTCTCGGTGCCCGCCGAGGTGCCCGACGACCGCGACACGATCCAGCCCGGCGACCGGGTGCTGCTCATCATCGAAGACGACGAGGCCTTCGCGAAGATCCTCCTCGACCTCGCGAGGGAGAACGGCTTCAAGGGCGTAGTCGCCCTGCGCGGAGACACCGGCCTCACCCTCGCCCGGGAGCTGCGCCCCGACGCGATCAGCCTCGACCTGGGGCTGCCCGTGGTCGACGGCTGGGCGATCCTCGACCGGCTGAAGCACGACCCGCGCACGCGGCACATCCCCGTGCACATCCTCTCGGCCACGGAGGAGGGCCGGCACCGAGGGCTCCAGGCCGGGGCCATCGCGTTCCTCCAGAAGCCCATCGACCGCGAGGCCCTCTCGTCGGCCCTGGCGGCGGCGCGCACCTTCCTCGACCGCCGGGTGAAGAGCCTGCTCATCGTCGAGGACGACGCCTCGCAGCGCACGGCCATCGTGTCGCTCATCGGCAACGGCGACGTGAAGAGCACCGCCGTGGGCACCGCCCGCGAGGCTCTGGAGCTGCTCTCGACGGAGCGCTTCGACTGCATGGTGCTCGACCTGGGCCTGCCCGACATGACGGGCTTCGCGTTCATCGAGAAGGTCAAGCGCGACCTCGGGCTCGTCGACCTGCCGATCATCGTCTACACGGGCCGGGAGCTCTCCCCCGAGGAGGAGACCGAGCTCAAGCGCTTCACCGAGGCGATCATCGTGAAGAGCGCGCGCTCGCCCGAGCAGCTCCTCGACGAGACGACGCTGTTCCTGCACCGGGTCGAGGCGAACCTGCCCGAGGGCAAGCGCCGGATGCTCGCGCAGGTGCACCAGTCGGACCCGGTCTTCGAGGGCAAGCGGGTGCTGGTGGTCGACGACGACGTGCGGAACATCTTCGCCATCACCAGCGTGCTGGAGCGCCAGAGCGTGCTGGTCACCTACGCGGAGAACGGGCGCAAGGCCATCGAGGCCCTCAAGGCCAACCCCCAGGTCGACGTGGTCTTGATGGACGTGATGATGCCCGACATGGACGGGTATGAGACCACCCGGCAGATCCGGCGCATCCCACAGTTCGCGGCGCTGCCCATCATCGCCCTCACCGCGAAGGCCATGAAGGGCGACCGCGAGAAGTGCATCGCCGCGGGGGCGTCGGACTACATCACCAAGCCCGTCGACCCCGAGGCCCTACTCTCACTGTTGAGGATCTGGCTGTATGGAAAGTGACGGCGGGGCGTGGCGGCGGGGGTGACCGACAACCTCGAGGCCCTGGAGGTGCAGCTCCTCACCGAGGGGCTGTTCCGGCTGCACGGGGTCGACTTTCGCAACTACGCCTACGCGTCGCTGCGGCGCCGCGTGTGGAACGCCGTGAAGGCCGAGGGCCTCACCACCATCACGGCGCTCCTCGACCGGGTGCTGCACGACCCCGCGGTGAAGGACCGGCTGCTGCACCAGCTCTCGGTGCACGTCACGTCGATGTTCCGCGACCCGAGCTTCTTCGCCTCGTTCCGCCGCAACGTGGTGCCGCTCCTGCGCTCGCACCCCTTCATCCGCATCTGGCACGTCGGCTGCGCCACCGGCGAGGAGGTCTACTCCATGGCCATCCTCCTGGAGGAGGAGGGCCTGCTCCAGCGCGCGAGGCTGTACGCCACCGACATGAACGAGGCCGTGCTCACGCAGGCCCGGCGGGGGATCTTCCCCTCGTCGCAGGTCGACGAGTACGCCCGCAATTACAGCCTCGCGGGCGGCAAGGCGCGCCTCGCGGACTACTACACCAACCGCTACGAGTACGTGATCTTCCGCCACGCGCTGCGGCGCAACGTGGTCTTCGCGCACCACAACCTCGCCACCGACGGGTCGTTCAACGAGTTCAACGTGGTGCTGTGCCGCAACGTGATGATCTATTTCGACCGGGTGCTCCAGGCCCGCGTGCACGAGCTGCTCTACTCGAGCCTGCGGCGCTTCGGCGTGCTGGCGCTCGGGCGCAAGGAGTCGCTCCGGGGCACGCCCCACGAGGGCGACTACGTCGAGGTCGACCGGGTGGAGAAGATCTACCGCCGGGACGCGTGAGGGAGGTGTTCAGTGGTCCGACGGATGGTGGTCATCGGCGGATCGCTCGGCGGCATCGAGGCCGTCGAGACCCTGCTCTCGGAGCTGTCGCCTGACTTTCCCTGGCCCGTGGTGGTGGTGCTGCACCGCAGCCCCGTCGACGTGAGCGACGGCCTGCGCGACGTGATCGGCCGCCGCTCGGCGCTCCCCGTGGCCGAGGCCGAAGACAAGGACCTCGCCCGCCCCGGCCGGGTCTACGTCGCCCCGGCGGACTACCACCTCCTCGTCGAGGGCGAGGCCCTCGCGCTCTCGACCGACGACCGCGTCCACTGGGCCCGGCCCTCCATCGACGTGCTCTTCGACTCCGCCGCGGCGACCTGCGGCGCGGGCCTCGTGGCCGTGGTGCTCACCGGCGCCAGCGCCGACGGGGCCGAGGGCGCGCGCGCGGTGAAGTCCAACGGCGGCACCCTCCTCGTGCAAGACCCCTCCACCGCGGAGTCGCCCGTGATGCCCAGGAGCGCCATCGACGCCGCCGAGGTCGACGCCGTGCTCACCGTCGCGGGCATCGCCGCGCGGCTCAACGCGCTCGCGTCGGCCTCCGACGCAGCACCGCCGCCCGAGGGCTCAGGTACACCAGCTCCCACCGCGGGCTCCGCGCGAGACTCCGCGCGACCGCATCGCCGCGGCCGGCACGGGTGAGCACCGCGAGCTCGGCCCCCCAGCGGTCGACCACGGCCTCGACCCGCGAGGGGTCTCTCACCAGCTCGACCATCTCGGCCACGCGCGACGCGGGGTAGGCCGTGAAGGCCCGGCCGTCGATGAACACCGGCCGGGAGGGCGCCTCCCACACCAGCCACCCGCCGAGGTTGTAGCTGTTGAACATCGGCCCGCGCAGCGCCGGGTCGCGCAGGAGCTCCGCCACGCTGGGGTCGAACTTGTCGCTCCAGCC
>JAEYZO010000466.1 GCA_023428035.1 Pseudomonadota bacterium
GGCCCGATCAGCGCGAGGGAGCCCTCGCTGTCGTGGCCGAGGCCCCCGCGGGCGGAGACGTAGGGAGCGACGCCCGGGGGAGAGACCCCGTAGGCGACCGCCGCGCGCACCTGGTCTTCAGGGGTCGAGGTCGAGGCGCGAGCGCCGTCGAGGGCCTCGCTCACCACCGGGGCCGTGTAGAGGGTGCCGGCCGAGAGCTCGACCCTCGCGGCCGGGAGCACCCGGGTCGGGACGAGCATGGGCGAGCCCGTGGCGCATCCCGCGGTCACCGCGCCGCACAGGGCGACGGGCGCGAGCCACCGCGCGCGAGGCAGCGCCACCACCGCGCGCCGTTCTACTTGCGGAAGCGCGAGGGGAAGTTGTTGGCCGAGGCCTTGTTCTTGAGCTGCGCGTCGTCGGGGTGCAGGCGCAGCGCGCGCTCGAGGAGCGCCGCCTCGGGCTCGGGGTGGTTGGGGTCAGGCAGGCAGCACTCGACGGGGCACACGGCCTGGCAGGCCTCGTGGTCGTAGAAGCCCACGCACTCGGTGCAGAGCTCCGGGTCGATCACGTAGATCTCGTCGCCCTCGCTGATCGCGTCGTTCGGGCACTCGGGCTCGCAGGCTCCGCAGTTGATGCAGTCCGTCGTGATGTAGGTCGCCATTGGGAGGTCTTTGCTCTCGCGCGCGTTGGTCTCGTGCAAGCGGGGCGGCGCGTCGCCGCGCGTGATCTAGTAGACGCGACCCGCCACCGTCAACCCGGCGGGGAGGTCAGCTCGCGACCCGCAGCGACACCTTGCGCCGCGCGGGGGGCGGGGTCGGCGGGGGAGCGTCTTCGTCCCAGAGCACCTCGCCCACGAGGTCGTAGTCGGCGCTCTGGGTGACGGTCACGGTGACCATCGTCCCGGGCTCCGCGGGCCCTCCCGAGAGGTACACCACGCCGTCGATGTCCGGCGCCTGCCCGGCGTGGCGGCCCTGGAGCACGAACTCGTGCTCCTCGCTGCCGCCGTCGACCAGCACCTCGACCCGCCGGCCGATCATCGCCCTGTTGCGCCGGCGCGCGATGGGCCGCTGCGCCGCCATGAGCTTTCGGTGCCTCGCCGCGGAGTCCTTCTTCGCGACCTTCTCGCCCTGGGTCTCGCTCCCGGTGCCCTCTTCGTCCGAGTAGCGGAACACCCCCACCCGGTCGAACTCCGCCCACTTCACGAAGTCGACGAGCTCGTTGAAATCCGCCTCGGTCTCGCCCGGGTGCCCCACGATGAACGCGGTGCGAAAGGTCACCTCGGGGATCTTTCCCCGCACGGTCTCGACCACCCGGCGGAGCCTCGCGCCGCCGTGGCCGCGCTTCATCCGTCGCAGCATCGCGTCGCTCGCGTGCTGCAGGGGCATGTCGACGTACTTCACCACCTTGGGGTGCCCCGCGATGACCTCTACGAGCTCGTCGGTGAGCGTCTCGGGGTAGAGGTAGTGCAGCCGCAGCCACTTGAGGCCAGGGATGTCCCCGAGACGTCGGGTGAGGGCCGCGAGGGTGGGCCTGCCGTCGAGGTCGCGGCCGTAGGCGATGGTGTCTTGAGAGACGAGGTTGAGCTCCAGCGCGCCCTGCGAGACCAGCCGCTCGGCCTCGGCCACGACGTCGTCCACGGGGCGGCTGCGCTGCTTTCCGCGGATCGCGGGGATCGCGCAGAACGAGCAGGTGCGGTTGCAGCCCTCGGCGATCTTCAGGTACGCGCTGTGTCTCCCTTGGGAGAGCAGCCGGGGGTCGCTCGCGCGGAGGGTGTAGTCCGCGGGGTTGCCCACGAGCATCCGCTCGGCGCCGCCGTGCAGCACGTCGCGGAGCTTGAGCATGTCGCTCGACCCAAGGAAGTGATCCACCTCGGGCATCTCTTCAGCGAGGGCGTCGGGGTAGCGCTGCGAGAGGCAGCCCGCGACGACGAGCTTCTCGCAGTTGCCCTCGTCCTTCATGCGGCCCATGGCGAGGATCGTGTCGATGCTCTCCTCCTTGGCGGGGCCGATGAAGCCGCAGGTGTTGACCACGATGTACTCGGCCTCTGCCGGGTCGGCCGTGAGCGCGCAGCCCGCGGCGTCGGCCACGCCGAGCATCACCTCGGTGTCGACGCGGTTCTTCGGGCAGCCCAGGGAGATGAAATGGATGCGCTTCTGCGCCATATGAGGGGGCGTTCTCTACGCGCTCACCGCGGTGACGTCCAGCGGGGGGGCGCCGCGACCGCGCGCCGCTGAATCGTCGCTCAGCGGCCCGTGTCACCGTCGCCGCGGTTGACTTCTCCGCGGTTTCCCTTTCGATTGAGCCCCCGTGATGCTTCGCCTCCGACGTGACCCGACGCGCCGTTGGGGCGCCGTCGTCACCGCCCTCGCCCTCTGCGCCTGCACCGAGAGCGCGCCCTCGACGGCCCCCGACGCCGCGACCGTCACCGACGTCACCGACGCGGGCGCTGCCCTCGACGCAGGCCCCGACGTCACCGTCACCGAAGACGCGCCCCCCGTCGCTGAAGACGTCCCGCCCCCGGTGGATGTCCCCTCGGGCGCCGACCCGCTGGGCTTCGCGGTGAACCAGCCCGGGCCCTACCGCGTGGGCTACCACCAGTGGCGCGTGACCTACACCCCGCGGGGCTCCACCGCCGCCCGCACGATCCAGCTCCACGCCTGGTACCCCACCCTCGTCGCCCGCGGGAGCCACCCCCGCTACGGCCTCGTCTTCCTCGACACCAACGCCTACACCGACGCCCCCGCCGCGCCGCCGCTCCGCGCGCAGGGCTACCCCGTGCACGTCTACTCGCACGGCCACCAGGGCTTCGGGCCCACCAGCCATTTCCTCATGCGCTGGTTCGCCTCCCACGGCTGGGTCGCCGTCGCCCCCGACCACGCCGGCAACACCCTCGTCGACACGCCCAACCCCCTGCCCGCGGCGATGTTCCACCTCCGCTCGCAAGACGTCGCCGCCGCCCTCGACGCCGTCTCCGCCACGGGAGACACCACCGCCTTCCTCGCGGGCCGCGCCGACGTCTCCCGGGTGATCCTCTCGGGCCACTCCGCGGGCACGCACACCACCTGGGCCTCCGCGGGGGCGACCTTCGACGCCGCCTCCGTCGAGGCCCGCTGCGCGATCAACCCCTGCGCCGACGGCGACCGCGCGGTCTTCGCCGCGGGCCTGCGCGACCCCCGCGTCGTCGGCACCATCCCCCTCGCGGGCGCGATCCGCCGCGAGTGGTTCGGAGCGACGGGCCACGGCACCGTCGCCGTGCCCGTCTTCGCCATGAGCGGCAGCGCCGACCCCGTGGGCGCCGACGCGCAGTTCATGTCCGCCACGGGGGTCGACCTGCGCTGGATCGAGGTCCGTGGTGGTTGTCACCAGTTCTTCGCGCTCGGCAACTGCGACGACGCGCCCAACGACCTGCAGGGCCCCATCCTCGGCACCTACGCCCTCGCCTTCGCCCGCTCCCTCGTCCTCGGTGACGCGAGCGCCTCGACCCGCGACATCCTCGACGGCACCACCCCCGTGCACGAGCGCGTGACCTTCCAACGGAGAACCCCATGACCCGCGCCCCCCTCACCGCCCTCACCGCCCTCGCGGTCGCCGTCGCGTCGTGCAGCGGCGCAGACCCCGCGACCGACGCAGGGCCCCAGGACTCCGGCCCGCGGATCTACACCCCCTTCGCGCCCCCCGCCGCCGTGATGCGACGGCTCACCCAGGCGCAGTACCGCAACACCGTCGCTGACATCCTCGGCGACGACGTGCTGCTCTCGCGCACGCTCGAGCCCGACACCGCCGTCGAGGGCCTCTTCTCCGTCGGGGCCTCAGAGACCACCATCTCCCGCCGCGGCGTCGAGCAGTTCGAGGGCACGGCCTTCGACGTCGCCCAGCAGTCCCTGCGTGACCCGGCCCGCCGCGCGCGCTTCGTGAGCTGTACGCCCTCGGCCACCACCGACGACGCCTGCGCGCGGCAGACCCTCTCGGCCCTCGGCCGCAAGCTCTGGCGCAGGCCCCTCACCGACGATGAGCTCACCCCCCTGGTCGCGCTCAGCGCCGACGCCGCGCGCACCCTCAACGACTTTCACCAGGGGCTGGAGTTCGGCCTCGCGGCGCTCCTGCAGTCGCCCAGCTTCCTCTTCCGCGTCGAGCTCGGAGAGCCCGACCCCGAGCGCCCGGGTGAGCGCCGCTACACCGCGTGGGAGACCGCCTCGCGCATGGCCTACCTCCTCTGGAACGGCCCCCCCGACGAGGCCCTCCTCGCCGCCGCCGAAGACGGCTCGCTCAACTCCGAGGCGGGCCGACGCGCCCAGGCCGACCGGATGCTCGCCGACCCCAGGGCCCGCCGTGGCCTCCGGGCCTTCGTCTACGAGTGGCTCCAGCTCCAGCGCCTCGACGACGTCTCGAAGGACACCGCCCTGCCCGAGAACGCGGCCTTCTCCACCGACATGCTCGCGGCGGGTCGCGAGGAGGTGCTCCGCGTCGCCGAGCGCATCGCCTTCGACCCCGACGGAGATTTCCGCGACCTGGTCACCACCCGCGACACCTTCGTCGACCGCGACCTCGCCGCCCTCTACAACGTGCGCGGCCCCACCGAGGCCAACCAGTGGGTGCCCGTCACCCTGCCCGACGCCTCGGGCCGTCGCGGGCTCCTCGGGATGTTCGCCTTCCTCGCCGAGCGCGCGCACCCCACCAGCACGTCTCCCACGCTCCGCGGGAGGTTCATCCGCGAGACCCTGCTCTGCAACGAGATCCCGAACCCGCCGGTGAACGTGAACACGGCGCTGCCCGAGCCGAGGCCCGACCTCGCCACCATGCGCCTGCGCCTCAACGTGCACCTCACCGACCCCTCCTGCGCGAGCTGCCACAGGATCATGGACCCGCTGGGCCTCGGCCTCGAGAACTTCGACACCATCGGCCGCTGGAGACGTCGCGAGCGCGGCGTCGTGATCGACCCCTCGGGCTCCATCGACGGCCGCGCGTACACCGACGCCGCCGGGCTCGCCCAGGCCGTGCACGACAACCCCTCGCTCCCGCGCTGCGTCGCCACGAGGATGTACCGCTTCGCCTACGGCCGCCGCGAGCAGCCCGGCGAGCAGGGCGAGGTCAACCGCCTCGTCGACACCTTCGCCGCCTCGGGCTACCGCATGACCGAGCTCCTGCGCGCGGTGGTGAGCAACCCGGCCTTCGGCCGCACCGGCGGGGAGGAATAGAGTTCCATGCGACGCACGCTCGACCGACGCACGCTGCTCAAGGGGATGCTCGGGGCCTCGGTGGTCTCTCTGGCCTTGCCCCCCCTGGAGGTCTTCACCAACTCGAACGGCACCGCCTACGCGGGGGGCAGCGCGTTCCCCAAGCGCTTCGGCGTGTGGTTCTGGGGCAACGGCGCGGTGCACCCCTCGCAGTGGGTGCCCGCGGGCGACGGCCCCGCGTGGGAGCCCTCGCCGCTCCTTCAGCCCCTCGCCGACGTGCGCGCCAACGTCACCGTGGTCAGCGGCACCGACGTGAAGACCCTCAACGAGGTCCCTCACGGATCGGGGCCCGCGGGGCTGCTCACCGGCGACGCGATGCGCAACGACACGGTCACTCGGCCCACCGTCGACCAGCTCATCGCCGAGGCCGTCGGGGGCGAGACCCGCTTCCGCTCGCTGGAGGTGGGCGTGCAGCGCTCGAACCAGTGCTGGAGCTACAGCGGGCCCAACCAGACCAACCCCCCGGAGTGCAACCCCGCGGCGCTCTTCGCGCGGCTCTTCGGCGAGGGCTTTCGCCTCCCCGGCGAGATGACCGAGCCCGACCCGCGGCTGCGACTGCGCCGCAGCGTGCTCGAC
>JAEYZO010000503.1 GCA_023428035.1 Pseudomonadota bacterium
GTCGACGGCGACCGCCTCGCCGAGGCGGTCGCCACGGCCGAGCGCGAGCGCGGCGGCACCCTGGTCGACGCCCTCGTCCGCGGCGGCATGGACGAGACCCCCCTCTCCGAGGCGCTCGCCCGCGAGGTCGGCCTGCACTTCACGCCCACCCTCCCGAAGACCGACGAGATGCCCGTCGCGCTCCTGCGCGAGATCGACTTCGACTTCACCTTCGCGCGGCAGCGCCAGGTGATGCCCGTGCGCCTCGACGAGCAGAGCGGCGCGCTGCGCGTGGCCGTGGGCAACCCCTTCGACACCGAGGTGATCGACGACCTGCGCATGGTGCTCGGCCGCGAGGTCGACCCCGTGGCCGCGCCCCCCACCGCGGTCATCGACGCGATCAACCGCGCGCAGGCGGAGATCAACCGCACCAACGAGCTCCAGTCGGCGGGCGAGGCCGCCGAGGACGAGCGGGCGGACATCCTCGAGAGCGACGAGGACGCGCAGATCATCCGCTGGGTGAACTCGCTCTTCGTCGAGGCCGTGAAGGAGCGGGCGAGCGACATCCACATCCAGCCCGACGCCGGGCAGGTGGTGGTGCGCTACCGCATCGACGGCAAGCTCTACCAGGTGCGCACCGCGCCCAAGAGCGTGCTTCCGTCCATCGTCGCGCGCATCAAGATCATGTCGGGGCTGAACATCGCCGAGAAGCGGCTGCCCCAGGACGGCCGCATCGGCTTCAAGATCGGCCAGAAGGACATCGACATCCGCGTGAGCACCATCCCCGTGGGGCAGGGGGCGGGCGAGCGGATCGTGATGCGTATCCTCAACAAGGCCAGCGTCATGCTGGAGCTCACCGACCTCGGCTTCGCCCCCGACCGCCTCGGGCTCATCCACGACCTCATCGAGCGCCCTGAGGGGATCATCCTCGTGACGGGCCCCACGGGCTCGGGCAAGACCACGACCCTCTACGCCTGCCTCAACAAGGTCAACAGCCCGGACATCAACATCCTCACGGCCGAAGACCCCATCGAGTACGACATCGGCGGCCTCTCGCAGATGCAGGTCAGCCCCAAGATCGGCCTGACCTTCGCGTCGTGCCTGCGCGCCTTTCTCCGGCAGGACCCCGACGTGATCATGGTGGGCGAGATCCGCGACAAGGAGACCGCCGAGATCGCCGTGCACGCCTCGCTCACGGGCCACCTCGTGCTGTCGACCATCCACACCAACGACGCCGCGGGCGCGGTCACCCGCCTCGTCGAGATGGGGATCGAGAACTTCCACCTCACCAGCTCGCTCCTCGCGATCCTCGCGCAGCGCCTCGTGCGCATCCTCTGCCCGCGCTGCAAGGAGCCCTGGCGCCCCGCCGACGTCGACCTCGCCCGCCTGGGCCTCGAGCGCGCGCGCTTCGCCAACCGCCTCGCGCGCCCGAAGACCCGCTACGGCTCCAGCGCCTTCGGGGGCTCCCCCGCGGGCGAGGTCGCCCGCCGCTGGGTCGAGGGCCACCCGATCACCCTCTACCGCGGCGTGGGCTGCCCTGATTGCCAGGGCACGGGCTACCAGGGCCGCACGGGCATCTACGAGCTCCTGCTGGTCACCGACGCGGTGCGCTCGCTGGTGCTGAAGAACGCCGACTCGCCCTCGATCCGCCGCGTCGCGGTCGAGGAGGGCATGGACACGCTCCGCGACGACGGCGTGCGCAAGGTCTTCGAGGGTCACACGACCATCGAAGAGGTGCTCGCCGCCACGCAGGAAGAGGTCTGAGGCAGGGACCATGGCTCACTTCGCGTACACAGGCCTCGACGCGAAGGGCCGCACCGTGCGCGGCACGGTCGACGCCGACGACCTGAAGGGCGTGCGGCAGACCCTGCGCCGCCAGGGGATCTTCCTCGACGAGGCGAAGCCCCTCGCCAACGCGCCCAACGAGCGCAAGGCCGAGCGCAAGGCCGTGGGCGCGACCCCGACCGCCACCGCCGAGCCCGCGGGCGAGGGGCTGGCGGTGAAGGCCCCGGGGCTGGTCAAGGCCTTCAAGTTCGTGAAGCGCCTGGCCTCGTCGCCGGGCACCGCCGTCGCGCTCTCGACGCGGCAGCTCGCGACGCTGGTGCGCGCGGGCATCCCCCTGGTCGAGGCCCTCGAGGCGCTCATCGAGCAGATCGACGACGAGGACCTGAAGCTCGCCTACGGAGAGGTGCGCGACCGGGTGAACGAGGGCACGCCCTTCGCGGTGGCGCTGGGCGTACACCCGCGGTTCTTCCCTCCCCTCTACGTGAACATGGTCGCCGCGGGCGAGGCCTCGGGCACCCTCGAGGCGGTGCTCGCGCGCCTCGCGGACTTCATGGAGGGGCAGGTCAAGCTCAAGAACAAGATCGTCGGCGCGCTGGCCTACCCCGCGTTCATGGCCCTCATCGGCACGGTCATCATCGGCGTGATGATGGTGGTGGTGGTGCCGAAGGTGACCGCGATCTTCGACGATTTCCGCCAGGCGCTGCCCTGGTACACCTCGGCGCTGATCTTCGTCTCCAACGCCGTGGCGCGCTTCTGGTGGCTCTTCCTCGCGCTCGCCGCGGGGGGCGCGTACCTCTTCCGCCGCTGGCAGCGCACCCCCGAGGGCCACTACAAGTGGGACTCGATCCGCCTCGGGCTCCCGGTCTTCGGCGAGCTCACCCGCATGGTGTCGATCTCGCGCTTCTCGCGCACCCTCGCGACGCTCCTCGCCTCGGGCGTGCCGCTCCTGAAGGCCATGGACATCGTGAAGAACGTCCTCGAGAACCGCGTGCTCGAGGCGGTCGTCACCGAGGCCACGGCCTCGATCAAGGAGGGCGAGAGCATCGCCGAGCCCCTGCGCCGCTCGGGGCGCTTCCCCCCCATCGTCACGCAGATGATCTCCATCGGCGAGCGCTCGGGCGAGCTCGAGTCGATGCTCGAGGCCGTCGCCGCCAGCTACGACAGCGCCATCGACGCCCGCGTGCAGGTGCTCACCTCGCTCCTGGAGCCCATCATGATCGTCATCATGGGCGGCTCCTCGGGCCTCATCGCCTTCTCGATCCTGATGCCCCTGCTCCAGCTCAACGAGTTCGCGGGATGAGCCGCCGCGCGCACCGCGAGCCGCGCATCCTCTTCCCGTGGGAGCGGCGCACCCGCTGGCTCGCGTGGCTCAGCCCCCGCCACGCGCGACGTCTCCTCACCGCGGGGGCGGCCCTCTCGCTCTTCGTCGCCTGCCTCGCGGTGGCTCGGCACCGACGTCGGGTGCACGCCACGCGCGTCGCGATCGACTCCATCGAGCGCGCCGCCGCGGCCTTTCGCGCCGACCACGGCCGCTGCCCCTCGGGCCTCGACGCGCTGCTGCGCCCGCCGCCCACGCCCGAGGGCGAGACCCGCTACCTCGCCGAGGCCCGGCTCGACGGCTGGGGCCGGCCCTTCGCCTTCACCTGCCCCAGCCGGAAGCGCCCCTCGGCCGTCGACGTTGTCTCCGGAGGCCCAGACGCGACCTTCGGCCTCGACCGCATCGAATGAACGAACGCACACCGCCCTCACGGGAGACCGCCATGCAGACCTTGAAGACCCTCCTCGTAGCCCTGACCGCGCCGCCCGCGCGCGGCTCTCGCCGCTCGCTCCGCCGCCGCGCGATGCGGGGCATGACCCTCGTCGAGATCATGATCGTCGTGGTGATCATGGGCCTCATCGCCAGCGCCGTGGGCATCGCGGTCTTCGACCAGGCGAAGAAGGCCAAGAACGACACCGCGCGCTCCGAGGCCCGCACCATCGAGCACGCCGCGCAGCTCTGGCAGCAGGACCACTCGGGCTGCCCGACCATGGCCCAGCTCGTGAGCGACCGCGTGCTCTCGTCCCGCCAGCGCACCCGCGACCCCTGGGACAACGAGTACATCATCGCGTGCGAGGGCGGCGAGGTGTACGTCCACTCGAAGGGGCCCGACGGCAACGACGGCACCGACGACGACCAGCCGCGCAACTCGGGCAACAACCGCCGCTGAGCCCTCGTGCACGGGAGCCCCGCCGACGCAGCCCGCAGGGGCCGAGCGCGCCGCCCGTCACGGGCCCGGGCGCGGTCGCGGGGCTTCACCCTGCTCGAGATGATGCTCGTGGTGCTGCTCGCCGCGATGATGATGACCGGCGCCTCGGTGGGCTTCGGCGCCATGCGCCGCGCGCGGGTGCGCACCGGGGCGGCCAACATCGCCTCGGCCTTTCGCGCCGCGTACGTGCACGCGCTCACCACGGGGCGCTCGACCCGCGTGGCCTTCGCGCTCGGCGACGGCCGCGTGTGGATCGAAGACACCGAAGACGCCCACGCCCTCGACGCGCACGACCCCCTGCGCGCGGGGGGCGCCCTCGTCACCGACCCGGAGCAATTGGAGGCCGCGGCGCGCCGCGAGGCCGAGGCCATCTCGAACCTCAGGCCCAGGGCGCCGCGCGCGGAGTTCCAGGCCATCCCGGGTCGGCGCTTTCGCCCGCGCACGCTCGAGGGCGTGACCTTCGCGCGGCTCTACACCTCGCACACCGAGGAGCCCCGCGAGAGCGGCACGGGCTACGTCTATTTCTTCTCGGGCGGTCAGGCCGAGCGCGCCGTGGTGCACCTGCGCGGCGAAGACGGCACCACCTACTCCGTCCTCCTGCACCCGCTCTCGGGGCGCGCGCAGGTCTTCGACCACCCCGTCGAGCCGCCCCGGATCGAAGAGCCCTCGGACGAGCGCACCGAGCGCGACGCCCGCGACGAGGCCCCCCAGGAGGCCCGGTGAAGCGCCGCCCCACGGCCCCCGCGCCCGCGGGCTTCACCCTCGTCGAGGTGCTCATCGCCGTGGGCATCCTCGCGATGTCTCTCTCCGCGGTCTTCGGCTCCAACGTGGGCGCCGCGCGCTCCACCGCCCGCGCGCGCTCGCTCACCCGCGCCGTCACCATGGCCCGCTGCCGCCTCGTCGAGGCCGAGGCCTACCTCGTCGTCAACCAGCTCCCCGCGACGGACCAGCCCATCGAAGACCCTCCCGCCATGGGGGGTGAGCCCTGCTGCACCGACGGCGTCACCTGCGACGTGATGGTCGAGCAGGTGAAGCTGCCCTCTCCCCTCGACACCGAGAACGGCGGCGACGCGATCCTCGGCCGCGCCGCGGGGGCCGCGCAGGGCTCGCGCTTCGGCGCGGGGGGTGGCGGTGACGGAGGCGCGCCCGCGTCGCCCCTCCCCGGCGGCGGGGGTGACACCGGCTCTCCCCTCGGGGCGCTCGCGGGGGCCATGAGCATGATGAGCGGCGGCGCCTCCAGCGGCGGCTCGCGCGGCGCGTCGAGCCTCGGCCAGGCCGGCGCGCCCTCTCCCCGCGACCTCGCGTCGTCGCTCCTGGGCTCGGTGTACCCCGCGGTGCAGCCCATGTTGGAGGGCGCGATCCGCAGGCTCACGGTGCGGGTGCGCTGGCGCGAGGGAGACCGCGAGCGATCCTTCAACGTGGTGGAGTACGTCACCAACCCCGGGCAGACCCTCGCGGGCGGCGACCCCTCGTCGCAGATCCAGAACGCGATCAACGCCGCGACGGGTCAGGGGGGAACAGGCACCACGGGCACCACGGGCACGACCCCGACGATCCCGATGCGCCCGCCGGGGATGCTCACGCCCACGGGCCTGCCGCCGGGCTTCGGAGCGACGCCGTGACCCGCGGGAGACGTCGCGCGCAGGCGGGCCTGACCCTGCTCGAGGTGCTGGTCGCCACGGCCGTGATGGCCATGCTCGCGTCGATGATCTGGGCGGCCTTCGACCAGACGGGACGTCTGCGCTCTCACCTCTCCGAGCGGCAGGAGAACGACCACCTCGCGCGGGTCGCGCTCACCCGGGTGACCCGCGACCTGCGCTCGGCCTTCCTGACCCTGCACGTGAACCAGAACCAGCTCATCGCCGCGACCACGACGCAGTTCGTGGGGCGCCAGGGCGGGGGCAACAGCGAGCTCGACTTCGCGACCTTCACGCACCGACGTCTCCGACGGAACTCCCACGAGGGCGACGCCGCCGAGGTGGGCTACCGCGTGCTCGAACCCCGCAACCAGGGAGAGCGCCGCGGGGGAGACCTCGTGCGCCGGGAGTCTCCGCGCATCGACATGGACCCGCTGCACGGCGGCGCGCTCGACGTGCTGGTGCCCCACGTGCGCGCCTTCACCGTTCGCTACTACGACGACGTCGCCCAGCAGTGGACCGAGACCTGGGACACCACCCAGGGCACCGGCCAGATCGGGCGGCTCCCGATGCGCGTGCGCGTGACCCTCACCGTCTCCGAGGGAGAGCCCCGGCGCGACCTCACCTACTCCACCGAGACCGAGCTGATGATCCAGCGGCCCCTCACCTTCGGGCTGCCGATCTACTGAGATGACCGCCACCCCCGCCGACGTCGAGCCCGAGGCGCGAGAGCCCGCGAAGGCCC
>JAEYZO010000827.1 GCA_023428035.1 Pseudomonadota bacterium
GCGGCGCGGCGCGCTGACGGTTAGCAGCGACGGTCGCTCGGTGTTCTTCACGGAGCTCAGCGGTCAGCGCGTGGGGCGCATCGACTACGCGGAGATGGGCGGCACGCCGAGGGTGACCTTCCCCGCGGGGCTCTCGCCGGGGGCGTACCCCGCGATGACCGACACGGTGACTCGGCTGCGGGTGGGGCGCCCCTCGGCGCTGGCGTCGGTGACGGCGACGCAGTGGCTCGTCGGGGGCGCGGCGGAGGGTCGCCTCTACCGGGTCGACGGCGACGCGGCCTCGGTGGTGCTCGGCGCGGGCAACAGCTATCCCCCTGACGACGCGGCGCGGGTGATCCCTTCGGCGCTGGGGCCGTCGCGCTTGAGCGGGGCGACGTCGTCGATGGGGCGCACCCTCGTCGGGATGCCCGAGCTCGGCGTGCTGGGCTCGCTGGGCCTCAGCGCGCTCGACCGCGCGGCGGGTCGATGGAGCCCGCCGGGCGAGCTGAGCGACGCCGGGGTGAGCGACGCCGAGGTGAGCGACCCCTTGGCGGCGAGGTTCTTCAGGCCGGGCTCTCCCTTCGTGGGCGCGGGCTCGGCGTGGTTCGGCGACGGTCGCGGGCGGGTGTGGCGGCTCTTCAACGGCGCGGGCGACGCGGGCGTGGCGGAGCACTTCGCGGGCGCTGGGCCGGCTGGCGGGAGCGACACCGACGGCGGGGTCGTAGCGGCGAGGAGCGCTCGCATCGGTGAGGTGAGCGCGGTGACGCGCGACCGAGACGGTGTGGTGTACGTCGCCGATCGAGCGCGGCGGGTGGTGTGGGCGGTCGACGCTTCGGGCACGGCGCGGGTGGCCGCGGGGGTGCTCGATCAATCGGTGCCCCTCGCGGACGGTGAGCGGGTGGCGTCGAACACGGCGATGGTGGAGCCCGTGGCGCTCGCCTACGACGGCGCCGACACGGTGTACATCGCCGACGCGGCGGCGCACCGTGTGAGGGCCTACAGCGGCGGGACGCGCACGCTGCGCACGGTGGCGGGGAGCGGGCCGACGAGCAACGCGTCGCCGACGCCCGGCGGAGACGGCGGGCCGGCGTTGATGGCCACGCTGGCGCGGCCGGTGGCCCTGGCGTGGGACGGGGCGCGGCTGTTGATCGGTGAGGCGGCGTCGGGGCGGGTGCGGGTGCTGCGGGTGCCGCGGTGAGCGGGCGCGGAGGCCGTCGCGCGGTCTCCACGCCCGCCCAGCGGAGCGGGGCTCAGCCGGCCTTCTTCTCGGCGGGGGCGTCGTTGGAGGCGGGCGCCACCGGCTTGAGCTCGACGAGCTTCACCTCGACGGGGGTCGTCTCGGCGGGCTTCGCCTCGGCGGGCTTCGCCGTGGCCTTCTGCGCGCGGGCCTTGCGGGCGCGCACGATGCCGTCCGCGATGTCCGACGCGTGGAGGCCGACGTAGCGGATCACCCGCGACCAGTCGTCCTGGAGCTTCGGGCGACGGTCGACGCGGTGCGCCACCTCGCGGTGCACGACCTTGACGACCTCGTGGCCGTCGGAGAGGGCGACGGTGAGCTGCACCTTCGCGACAGCGGTCGCGCGCTCGAGCTTCGCGAGGGTCTCAGTCAGGCCGACGATCCGCTCGCTGAGGTCCTTGGCGTTCGCGCGGAGGTCCGCGCTGCTGCCCACCTCCGGCGCGTCGACGCCGAAGTCGCGCACGAAGTCGTCGGAGTTCTCCGCGACCTCGTCGAGCGCGAAGACGAGCTCCTCGCGGTGCCCCTCGGAGACGTAGGTGACGACCCACCCGCGGCCGTTGGGGTCCGGCACGATGTAGCCGTCGGGCACGCTGGGGACCTCCCCGGGGCGGGTCCACGACGACGCCCGGACGAACGCGATGGGCTCTCGCATCGCCCGCGCGCGAGCCTCGTCGCTCATGCGGAAGGGCTCAGCCTCGGGCTGGCCGGTGTCAGTGCTGCGCTTCTTCATGATGAATCTCCCTCGTGGGGCGTCGTGCTGTGAGGGGCGACCATCGCCTCCTCGATAGGCTCAATGGCCGGACGAGGCGTTTCATCACACGGAATCGTCACGGAGCTTCGCGAGGAGCGCGTCGTGCCGTCGCTTCACGGCCATCGGGTGCACGCCGCGCTCGGCGGCGAGCGCGCTGAAGCTCTGGCCCTCGACGTACACAGCGACGATGAGCCGCTGGTCTTCCCCGCTCAGCGCCGCGATGGCGGTCGCGACGCGCTCTCGCGTCGGCGCGAGCACGACCGGCGGGTCGTCCGGAGCCGCGACGTCGGGGGCCTCTACGGAGAAATCGATGTGCTTGCTCAGGCGACGGTGCGCCCGCCGGAGCTCGATGACGCGGAGCTCGACGATGCGACCGACGAGGGCGCAGAGCTGGGGTCGATCCCAGAGCCGCCACTCCGAGGCGCGCCGCGTGAGCACGAGGCAGCAGTGCTGCGCGACGTCTTCGACGGTGTGCCCTCGCGGGGGACCTCCGAGCGCGCGGAGGTGGCGGCGCACCCGGTCGACGATGACCGGGTGCATCTGCGCGAAGACGGCCGCGTCGTCGAGGCGATGGGCGGCGGAGTCGGTGTGGTCCATGGCGAGGTCCTCCTGCGGTTCGCGCGGAGTCCTCGTGGCGGGTGTCGCGGTGTTGCCGGAATTCGTACCGACGGATCCGAGGAGTCGTCGTCGGGGTCAGCGACACTGGGCCGAGGGGTGTTCGACACCCCGTCGGAGAGTGTTCGACACCCCGTCGGAGAGTGTTCGACACCGGGTCGGGGGAGTGTTCGACACTGGGTCAGGGGAGTGTTCGACACCGGGTCGGGGGAGTGTTCGACACCGGGTCAGGGGAGTGTTCGGCACTCGGAGCGGTGAACGTGTGGAGCGCCCGGCCGAGCTCGAACTACGTCGCGCGCCAGACCCTGGTGGTCGGGTCGAGGGTCAACCGAACGTCGTTGCGCAGCAGGTCGCGGAGGTACGCCTCGCTCCGATCGAGGAGCGACGCGAGGTCGGTGCTCGTCGCGGGCCTGGCCTTGACGAGCTCGTACAGCAGGTCCGGGAGGGGCATCTGGTCTGAGCGAGGCGGGTCTCCAGCCTTCGGCGTCTGAGTCGCGGCGTTTCGGGCGACCCGGACGCGCAGTCGGAGTTCTCGCGGCAGGCCATCCAGCTCGGTGCGCGGCGGCCACGCCGGGCGTGGTGGCGAAGCGCGGTCGATGCCCGGCAGGCAGAGCGCGGGGCGTTCGAGGGTGACGCCCCACGAGTCACGCAGCTCGCGGGGGTAGCGCTGATCGAGCCAGTCGTGCGTGAGCGCGAGGAGCGGTGCCTCCGCGTAGAGGGCCCGGTCACAAAGCGCCTCCCACTCCGCGCGGCACTCCGCGGGAGTCCCTGAGAGCGCAGCGTCGAGGCGGCGGGCATGGCCCTCCAGGTCCCTCACGCGCACGGCGTAGGGCTTCAAAAGGCTCGGGCCGGCGAGGTCGAACACCGTGATGGTCCACGCCCCCATCGCGCTCCTGTCGCGTGCCACGGGCCGCCAGTGCCGGCCGTCATACACGAAGCGGATGTGTTCCATCGGATCGGTGATCGTGGGGTCGATCAACAACGCCGCGCCGCCCTCCCGCCCAGGCGACTGCTCGCCAGACGTGAGCCTCGAAGACCCGCGCACCAGGGGGAAGCGAGTGCCCTTCAGCCCCGCGCAGTTGCACGAGACGCACGCCGCGAGCTGGTTCTCCCATGTCCACGTGAGCCACCAGTACCCCTCGTCGGAGACCCATCGCACCCGCTCCCGATCGCTCGGCGGGAGCCCTCTCGCGAAGAGCGCGTCGTCCGACGCCGCCCGCTCGGAGTCCGTCCTCGCCGTCGGCGTTCGGAGCGCGGTCCAGTCGACCCGATCCGCGCGGAGCTTGGGCCGGTGGTGCTCGATGGGCACGCCTTCGATCCGGAGGTGCATCTCGCAGTAGGCGCACTTGTCGTAGTGGCGATCGAACAGCTCTCGCCTCGCGACGTCGTAGTCAACGAGCTCGGCCGCCCCCGGAGGAACTCCACGCAGCTCGGCGCGAGCGAGGTGCTCCTCACGGGCCTTGGCGAGCGTCTCGGGCTCCTCGCCGCGGTAGATGCGAATCACCGCGGAGCTATCCGGCCTTCGGCGGAGCGCGGCGAGCCACGGGCTTCACACCGGGTTGGATGCCCTCCGCTAGCAGCTTCGCGTGGAGCGTGGTGACCGATGCGTCCTCGTCGTCCGTGCGGAAGGGGTCCGTCGCGAGGCGCGTGTAGCGGTCCAGCGTCTCGCCCAGCTCCGACGGATAGAGCTTGTCGATGCCGAAGAACCACTCGTAGAGCTCCGACCCGGTCAGCAGGCGAGGGTCTCGCGGCGTCGGGACCTTCACGACGTTGCCGTCAGCGTCGAAGTCGAGCTTCACCACCTCCTCGCGCCGGAACGCCGTGAGGAGGATCGGCGAGTGCGTGGTGACGATGAACTGCAACCGGGGGAAGGTCTCTCTCAGCGCCTGGATCAGCCCGACCTGCCACGTCGGGTGGAGGTACAGATCGACCTCGTCGATAAGCACGAGACCTTCCATCCTGTCGGGTTGGACCGCCGCGCCCGACTCCAGCACGAGCTGCCCGACGAGGTCGGAGATCCACGCGAGCGAGGACTGATACCCGTGGGAGAGCCAACGCGCGGGGAGCTTCAGCTTGTGCCCTGACACCTCCTGCTCGAAGCGGTGCGACTCTGTGAGGTGCTCGGGCTTCGTCACGCCCCCGGCCCCGCGCAGGTCGAGGTCGGTGATCCCCGGCACCAGGGCGTCGGTCCTGAACAGCACCCGCTTGAGAAGCTTCGCGTACGCCCGCGACAGGTCTTGGGGGAACAACGTATGGAAGTTCGGTCCGATCAGGCGCGTCGGCTCGAAGAGCCCCCGCATCCGCTCGATGGACGGATACTTCGGGCTCTCCGGCGTGCGCTCCGTCGGCGGCAGATCGCGCTGTACCCCGTAGCCAGCCACGAACCAGTGCCGACGAGCCGCATCAGCTCTCGCCTGAACGAGCGGGTCATTGTCAGGCGTACGTAGCAAGTCGCGGACGATCGTCGAGTCGTTCTCAGACCGGGACTCGAGCTCGCCCGCGCGCGGCTCGACGTACTCCGCGTTCCCCTCGACGTTCCGATCGGCTCGTATCCAGATCCGTGACCTCAACCACCCGCCGTCGTCGTCGCTTTCGTCCCACAGACAAAGCGCCTCGAACCGGCGAGGGTGCGCTCTCCGGTTGTGACGTCCCTCCGGACCGAAGACGAAGTCCGCTGCGACGTCGACCTCCATCGACGATCGCCGTTTGTCGAGCAACGCTTCCTTGCACGGCCTGACCAGGTCTTCCGCCCCCACGGTTCCCGCAGCGACAAGCGCCGCTGCCTGCAGGATCGACGTCTTCCCCGTCCCGTTCGGACCGATGAGCACGGTCCACATTCGCGGCGCCCCGCCGGCACCACGAAGGTCCAACGTGAAGTTCCGCAGCCGCTTCAGCCGCTGCACTCGGAGCCGACGGAGCCACATCGCTCGGATCGTAGGCGCGCGTCGCTCGGAGTGTCGACCTCCCTCCGCAGGCGCGCTTCACCTCACGGCCACCCCACCCCCCGCGGCACCCACTCAGGGCACACCGCCGCGGCGGCCGCCCCCATCCCCCCGGTGAGCGCCGCCGTGACGTTCCGCGGCTCGCCCCCGCTCGCGTCGACCACGTAGATGTCCGGCCCCTGTTGGAACGCGATCCGGTCGTCGTCGCCCCACGCCGGGTTGTTCGCCTCGTTGCCCGTCCTCGACCGCGACACCGTCGCGATCACCTCGCCCGTTTCACAGGCCGCGGGGAGCGCGTCGATGGACCACGCCCGAAGCTGCCCCTCCTCGCCGCACGCGATCCCCGCAGCGAGGCGAGCGCCGTCGGCAGACACCGCGACGTTCGGGTAGACCACCCGCAGGAAGTTCCCCGTGACCAGCAGCCTCCTACCCCTGCCGTCGAGGCCGATGGACTCGATCCGTCCCGCCGTCGCGTAGAACACCGTCGCCGCGTCCCTCGCGAAGGCCGGGTGGCCGAAGCCCCACCCGCAGCACCCGAGGTTGAAGGGCCCCTGCACCAGCATCCGGTCGCCCGCGCCGTCCCACCCGACGACGCGGAGGTTCAGCC
>JAEYZO010000829.1 GCA_023428035.1 Pseudomonadota bacterium
GCCCCGCACTTCAGTGCGGGGAGGCGCGGCGGAGTACGTGATGGCGGACCCGGCGGCGACGACACCGATGGCCTACGCGGACTACCTCGCGCTCGAAGCCTCGACGGGCGCGCCTGCGCGATGGCCGGGGGGACGCCCGCGCGCAGCGCGCTCTCGGCGAGGGTGATCGTCGCGCTCGACGGGCTCGTGGGTGATCGCCCCTGCGCGCTGCACACCACGGGCTTGAAGCTGTGGGTGCCTCGGTCGCGGCTGGCGACCTACGCCGACGCGGTGGTGGCCTGCGGAGAGCCCCAGGTGGCGGACGAAGACCCGCTCGCGGTGACGAACCCGACGGTGATCGTCGAGGTGCTCTCGGACTCCAGCGAACCATGGGACCGCGTGGGGAAGTTCCGTCACTACCGGAGCCTGGAGTCGCTGCGAGACTACGTGCTGGCGTCGCAGCACGAGCGCTACGTCGAGGTGTACTCCCGCGGCGAGGACGGGCGCTGGACGCTCACGGAAGCGGGCGAGGGCGGCGCGGTGCGGGTGTCGTCGCTCGACGGCGTGATCGAGGTCGACCGCGTGTACCGCGGCGTCGCGCTGACCCCGGTGGAGGAGGGCGCGCGCCCGGGCACCCACCGTGGGTCCCGGGCGCCGTCGGGGCGGTCAGCCCTTGTCACTGTCGGCCTTGGCCTCGGCCTTGTCGCTCTCTTCTTCTTCCTCAGCGGGCTGGGCGCGGGCGCGGAGCAGGGGCGCGGCGATGTCTCGCATGGCGTCGAGCACCGCCGCGAGCTCGTGGTGGTAGCCCGAGCGGGCGAGGGAGCGGGTGAGGTCGAGGGCCTTGTCGCTCACCTCGACGAGGGACGACGCCGAGGCGATGGCGTCGTCGCGGAAGGCCCGCGCGGCGGCTTCGAGGGCGTCGGCGACGCGCTGGGCGCTTCGCACTCGGGCGAGCTCGGCGGCGAGGAGGTCGACCTCGAGGCGCGAGGGGTCGACGCCGTTGTCGACGTGGCCCAGGAGGTCGAAGGCGGAGCGCACGCGCGTCCATCGCTGGTGCTGGCGGGCCGCGGCGGGGCCGCTGCCGGGGTCACAGCGCGGGGGCGTGAGCAGGAAGCTGAAGAGCGCGTGCAGCGCGTCGACGCGGCGGAGCACCCCGCGGGCGTGGACGTCGGCGCGGCGGCCTCCGTCGAGGAGGCGCAGGTCGGGCCAGGTCACCGTGAAGCCGGTGATCGACTCGGTGATGGCGTCGGCGCGGCGCGTGTGGGCCTCGGCGTCGGTGACGGTGACGGTGACGGTGGGCTTGGGCGTGGACTTCATGACGGACTCGCGGTGAGCCTTCGGGTCGTCACCCGGCGACCTTCGCCGTGGGCGCCTTCGCTCATCGAGGTCTTGTGTCGGGGAGAGGGGGATCCAGAAAGAATCGTGGTCGGGGCTGTCGAATGCGCCCCGAGCGCCGTGAATCACCGCCATTGCACTGGGGGAGCACACGGGAGGGTGTGCGGGGAGCACACGGGAGGGCGTGCGGGAGCACACGGGAGGGCGTGCGGGGTGCACACGAGAGCGGGCGCGGGAGCACACGGGAGGGCGTGCGGGGTGCACACGGGAGGGTGTGCAGGAGCACACGGGAGGGCGGTGGTCTACCGAAGGGAAGGTGTGGTCTACCGAAGGGAACGTGTGGTGTGACACTGCCTCGCCATGGTGGAGCCCATGCCCGTAGAGGCGGTGGTGGAGCAGCTCGCGGCGCTCGGCGTGCGCGAGGGCGACGCGGTCTTCGTGCACGCGTCGCTGCGGCGGGTGGGACCGATCGAGGGCGGGGCTGAGGGCCTGGTCGCGGCGCTCGACCGCGCGGTGGGCCCCGCGGGCGCGACGATGATGGTGCTCGGCGCGCAGGACGAGTGGTCCTGGGTGAACGAGCGCCCCGAGGCGGAGCGAGGGGCGCTGCTCGCGGGGGCTGTTCCCTTCGACGCGCTCGCGACGCCCGCGCAGGAGGACGTCGGCGCGCTCGCGGAGGTGTTCCGTCGGTGCCCGGGCACCCTCGTCACCGACCACCCCGAGGGCCGCTTCGGCGCGCGCGGAGGGATGGCGGCCGCTCTCCTCTCCGACCCCCCGTGGGACGACTACTACGGCCCGGGCTCGGCGCTGGAGAAGCTCTTGGAGCGCGGCGGCAAGGTGCTGCGCCTCGGCGCAGACCCCGAGACGGTGACCGTGTTGCACTACGCGGAGTACCTCGCGCCGGTGGAGGGCAAGCGCCGCGTGAGGCGCTACCGCCGGGTGAAGACGCAGGGAGGGACCGCGGTGCGCGTGGTGGAGTGCCTCGACGACGAGCACGGGATCTTCGACTGGCCCGAGGACTACTTCGGCGTGATCGTGCGGGAGTACCTCGCCGAAGGTCGCGGGAGACGTGGGGTGGTGGGCCGCGCGCAGAGCGAGCTCCTCGACGCGAAGGACGTAGTGGAGTTCGGGGTGGCGTGGATGACGGAGCGCTTTCCGCCGCCGGGGTGACGATTTCGACGTCCGCTACGAGGGGTGGCGGAGCTTGGGGGGGAAGGAGACGCTCGCGCGGTGCGCGGGCGGGGGAGAAGGACTTGTCGAACGGGAGACATTGCTCGGGGTGCGGCGCCACGGGGGAGCACCTGCGCGCCGGGGAGAGCTACCGCGACGTCCGCGAGTGCCATCGGTGCGGCGCGGAGTTCTGCGACGGGTGCCCGGAGTCGACGGGTGAGCAGTGCCCGCGCTGCGGCAGCGAGCGGTGGTGGGTGAGCAAGAGGATCGAGCGATGGTCGCTGGCCGCGACGAGGGCGAAAGGAGGAGGGCGATGAGCTCAGAGCCAGGCTGGGGGTATCCGCCAGGGGCGCCGGAGGGGTTCCCGCAGCAGGCGGGGCCTCAACCCACGCAGACGCGAGCGCCGTCCGCGGGAGTGGGCGCGTCGGGAGGCGTCGCGCTGGCGGTGATCCTCCTCGGGGTCGCGCTGAGCCTCGCCGGGCGCTTCCGCGCGTGGGGGAGCCCCGCCGCGGTCGTGTCGTCGTGGCACTCGGCCGCGCGCGGGTGACCTCGAGCGCCTGCGCTCCGAGCAGCGCCTCGGGGCGCGGGAGTGGGCGAACGGGCTGGTGCAGCGCCTGGGCGAGCGCGACTACGCGCGAGTGATCGAGATCTACGCTCGGGCAGAACGCGCTGGCGGAGCGGAGTACGACCGCCTCGCCAACGCGGTGCGGGAGAACGGCGAGACGGCGTGGAACGAGCTGCCGGCCGCGGAGCGCTACCGGATCGGGTCCGCGAGCCACCGAGAGTGGGTCTCGACCGAGGGGGCGCAGCGGGTGCCCGAGGCCGCGGGGGCGCCGCCCGAGACGTGGACGACCTCGCCGCCGCCCGCCGCGGTGGTCGAGCGCCTGGGCACCGCCCGGCTGACGGCCGACGAGCAACAGCTCATCAACGGCCGACCCGCGACGGACCCGAACGTGAGCGGCGACGCGATGCTCGCGAGGATCGCCACGAAGCGGCAGCGAGAGGGCGAGCGGATCTTCAACGCCGTGGCACGCCGCGTCGCGCAGGAGGGTGAGCGGGCCTTTCGACGGCTCGACCGGTACACCCGCGGCTCGGTTGACGGTCGCAGCCGGGCGCAGTGGCAGCGGCAGCAGGGCCTCGCGCGCTTGAGCGAGGCCGACCGACAGCTCCTGGGAGACCCGGCGGCGCTGGACGACGACTCCCTCGCGTCGGCGCTGCGCTACCGCCTCGGCTTGCGCTCGCTCACCGCCGCCGAGCGCCGAGAGGTCGAGGGCAAGTCCCGGGCGACCTTCGAGGGCGAGCGCGGCGCGTACGTCGAGCGCGTCGGGTCACGAATGGCGCGCGCGGAGCTGGCCTCGGCCTTCGGGGCCTCGCACTACACGGTCCGCTGGACGCGGGTGGTCGGCGTCGGCCCGAGGGACCTCGTGCAGCGAGCGAGCGCGCGGGTCGAGCTGCGCTGGACCTCGGGGGGGCGGGGGGGCGCGGGGCGCCCCCCCCCCGCCCCGCCGGGGGGGGGGG
>JAEYZO010000554.1 GCA_023428035.1 Pseudomonadota bacterium
GGCCCGAGGTGCTGATGTACGCGAGCGACGCGCTGGTCAGCATGAAGAGCGTCGCGCACACCGCGGTGGCCTTCGCGAGAAAGCCCCCCGCGCCGCGGCCGCCGAAGACGGTCTGCGTGGCGGCGCCCGAGAGCACGCCCATGCCGCCCGAGCGGCCCGACTGGAGCAGCACGACGCCGACGAGGAAGAGGCACACGAACACGTGGATGATGGTCAAAAAGGTCTGCATCGAAGACTCGCGGGGTGCCGCTCAGCCGGCGGCGTGGATGATCTGGCCGAAGCCCTTGGGGTCGAGCGACGCGCCGCCGACGAGCACGCCGTCGACGTCGGGCTGCGCGAGGAGCTCGGCGGCGTTGTCGGCCTTCACGCTGCCCCCGTACAGGATCCGCACGCGCTCCGCCACCTCGCCGAAGCGGGATCGCAATCGGTCGCGCAGGTAGGCGTGGGCGGCCTGCGCGTCGGCGCTCTTCGCCGTGCGCCCCGTGCCGATGGCCCACACCGGCTCGTACGCGATCACCGCGCCGTCGAGGAGCCCCACCGCCGCCGCGTCGTCGAGGCCCTCGGTGAGCCCCTCGAGCTGCCGGCGGAGCACCTCGAAGGTCACCCCCGACTCGCGCTCCGAGAGGGTCTCGCCCACGCACGCGATCGGGGTGACCCCCGCGCGGCGCAGCGCGACGGCCTTCTTGTGCACCTGCGCGTCGGTCTCGCCGAAGACGTGGCGCCGCTCGGAGTGCCCCACGAGCCCGTAGGCGCAGCCCACGTCGGCGAGCATCTCGGCCGACACCTCGCCCGTGAAGGCGCCCTGCCTCTCCCAGTAGACGTCCTGCGCGGCGAGGGCGACGGCGGTGCCCGTGAGGGCCTGACCGACGGCGTGGAGCGCGGTGAAGACCGGCGCCACGGCCACGTCGGTGCGCGGGCCCGGCCTCACGCTCGCGACGGCGCGGGCGAGCTCCACCGACTCGGCCACGGTGCGATGCATCTTCCAGTTGCCCGCGATGAGCGCGCGCCGCGATGGGTGCGTCATGACCGCAGCGCCTCGACGCCGGGGAGCTTCTTGCCCTCGATGAGCTCAAGGCTCGCGCCCCCGCCCGTCGAGACGTGGGTGAAGCGCTCGGCGAGGCCGGCCTGCTGCACCGCGGCGACGGAGTCTCCGCCGCCGACCACCGAGAACGAGGCCGACTCGGCGATGGCCTTCGCGACGCCCACGGAGCCCGCGCTGAAGGGGGCCTTCTCGAAGAGGCCCATGGGGCCGTTCCAGAAGACGGTGCGGGCGCGCAGGAGCCTCTCGCGGAAGGCCGCGACGGAGGCCGGGCCGATGTCGAGGGCCATCTGCGAGGGGCCCACCTGGTCGGTGGCCACCACCGCGCCCTCGGGGGCGTCGACGGAGTCGGCCACCACCAGGTCGGTGGGGAGCACGATCTCCACGCGGCGGTTGCGCGCGCGGTCGAGGATGTCTCTCGCCATGGGCAGCTTGTCGGCTTCGACCTTCGAGCGGCCCATGTTCTTCCCGAGGGCCGCGAGGAAGGTGTTGGCCATCGCGCCCCCCACGAGCAGCGCGTCGACCTTCTGGAGCAGGGCGTCGATGACGGCGATCTTGTCGCTGACCTTCGCCCCGCCGAGCACCGCGAGGTAGGGCTTCGCCGGGGCGGCCACCAGGGCGCCGAGGGCCTCGAGCTCCTTCACCAGGAGCAGCCCCGCGGCGCGCGAGGGGATCAACCGAGGCAGGGCCTCGACCGAGGCGTGCGCGCGGTGCACCGCTCCGAAGGCGTCGTCGACGTAGACGTCGCAGAGCCGCGCGAGCTCCTTGGCGAAGGCGTCGTCGTTGGCCTCTTCGCCCGGGTGAAAGCGCAGGTTCTCCAGGAGGGCCACGCGGCCGTCGCGGAGGTCTTGCACCACCTTGCGCGCGCCGTCGCCGACGCAGTCGTCGGTGAGCACGACCTCCATCCCGAGGAGCTCCGCGAGGCGCTCCCCCGCGGGGGCGAGGGAGAGCTTCGCGTCGCGGCCCTTCTTGGGTCGGCCGAGGTGCGAGGCCAGCACCACCCGCGCGCCCTTGCCGATGAGGTGGCGGATCGTCGGCAGCGCCTCGCGCACCCGGGTGTCGTCGCTCACCGCGCCCGCGTCGGTGAGGGGCACGTTGAAGTCGACGCGCACGAAGACCCGCCGCGACGCGACGTCGAGGTCGTCGAGGCGCGCCACGCCGTCGAGGATCGCGGCCACGCTCAGCCCGCCTGCGACGCGAGGAAGTTCATTACGTCGACCATGCGCTCGGAGAAGCCCCACTCGTTGTCGTACCAGGAGCTCACGGAGACGAAGTCGCCGTCGATCACCTGGGTGAGCTTGAGGTCGATGGTGCTGCTCGCGGGGTCGCCGATGTAGTCGTTCGAGACGAGGGGCTCGTCGGAGACGGCGAGCACGCCCTTGAGCGGGCCCTCGGCGGCGGCGCGGAGGGCGTCGTTGACCTCGTCCTTGGTGGTCTTGCGGCTCACCTGCGCGGCGAGCACGACGAGCGACACGTCGGGGGTGGGCACGCGGATCGAGAAGCCGTCGAGCTTGCCCTTGAGCTCCGGGAGCACGAGGCCCACGGCCTTCGCGGCGCCGGTGGTGGTGGGGATCATCGACAGGGCCGCGGCGCGGGCGCGGCGCAGGTCCTTGTGGGGCAGGTCGAGGATGTTCTGGTCGTTGGTGTAGCTGTGGATCGTGGTCATCTGCCCCTTCACGATCCCGAGGGACTCGTGGAGCACCTTGGCCATCGGCGCGAGGCAGTTGGTCGTGCACGAGGCGTTCGACACGATCTTCTGGTCGGGCCCGCACTGCTCGTGGTTCACGCCGTAGACCAGGGTGAACATGTCGCCGTCGCCCTTGGCGGGGGCCGAGAGCAGCACGCGCTTCGCGCCGGCCTCGATGTGCTTGCCGCACCCGGCCGCGTCGGTGAAGCGCCCGGTGCACTCGAGCACCACGTCGACGCCGAGGTCCTTCCAGGGGAGCTTCGCCGGGTCCTTCTCGGCGAAGATCGCGATGTCGTCTCCCGCGACCGAGATGCCCCTCTCGGTGGCCTTCACCTCGCCCTCGAAGCGCCCGTGCACCGAGTCGTGCTTGAACAGGTGCGCCAGGGTCCTCGCGTCGGTGAGGTCGTTGATCGCCACCACGTCGAGGGCGCCGTCGCCCCGTTGCTTCAGCGCGCGCAGAACGCAGCGCCCGATGCGGCCGAACCCGTTGATCGCGATCTTGCGAGCCATCGTCTCCTCCTCGTGCCAGCGCCTCGCGCGTAGGTGCGCCTGGCGCTTCGGGGCGGCGACGCTAGTGCGAAGGGGGTTCGATGGCAAGACGCGCCGCGGGCGCGCCGGAGGCGGTCAGGGGGCGGGGGGGGTCGACGCGCGCGAGGGCGACGCGCGGAGCTCGGGGGTGACCTCGGCGAGGATCTCGCTGGCGAGGGAGAGCATCTCAGCCTTCGACCAGCCCGAGCGCTTCATCTCCCGCACGAGGTTACGGGCCAGCACCTGCACGGCGCTCCGCGTCGCCGCGGGTGTTCGCTGCTCTGAACCGTCGTCGAGGGGCATCGAGGTCTCCGCCTTCTGGCGAGCGCGTGGCGCCGCCGGAGCGAGCGACTGTGCGCGCGCCGTGCCACGGGTGTCCACTCCGCGTGCCGCGATGAAATCACCGACGGAGCCCGCCCCGGTGCGAGGCCCGATACGCAGGCCGTGGGCGCGGGCGCGTAGCGGGCTACGCGGCGGGTCGTAGCGCCATCACGAAGCGCGCGCGCCGATCGTCCCACGCGAGGACCCGCGCCTCTACGGCGTCGCCCATCACGAACACGGGGGCGCGCGGGAGGTCTGGCACCAGCGCCGCGCGTCGGTCGTCGCGGTAGCGCGCCCCGTAGAGCGACTCGATGTCCTCGACGTACACCTTCAAGTCCACCGCGCAGCCGTCGAGGGCGACGTAGACCCGCGTGGCCCTCACGCCCACCACCGTGCCTACGCGCCACGGCCGCGCGTCAGGCTCCAGCGCGAGGTCGTCGCCGAGGAGCTGGTCGAGCACCATCAGGTCCACGGCCTTGTCGACCTCCGCCTGGCGCCGCCGAGCCTCGTTCGAGGCCGCGATCACCGCCTCGCGCGTCGCGAGGTCTTCATCCCGCGGCTGCGGCGCGACGAGCCCCAGGCCCTCCAGCAGCTCCTTGTGCGAGAAGACCCCGACCACCTCGCGCATCGGGGCCGACATCCGCGCGTACCCGTCGACCCCCAGCGCGTGGTGCGGCCCGCTCCGCGCCTGGAACTCCGACGCCCGGTACGTGTACCGCACCTGCCGCTGCACGGCCTGAGAGACCCTCTCCGGCGCGCCGCTCGTCGAGAGCGCCGCCACCCACGACGCGAGGTCGTCGCGGCCCGCGCGCCATCGCCACTCGTCGCCGAACCCGCGTCGCTCGGCGAGCGCCGCGAGGATCACCTCGAGCTCCCCGAGCCGGTCGTCGATGGGGGGCAGGTGCACGCGGAACACCGGCTGCACCTCGGCCCCGTCGACGCCCAGCGCGTGCAGCAGCGCCGCGCCCTCGATGTTGCACAGGAGCGAGACCTGCTCGTTCCAGCGCTCCACCTCGTTGCGGTCTCGGGTCAGCGCGCGGAGCCGCTTCGGGTCGTCGGGGTCGACGCCGACCTCGGCCTCGTAGCGCTGCAGCGACATCACCCCCCGGGCCTCGGCGGCGCTCATGCGCGCGAGGCCCAGCTCGCGCAGGGCGAGGAGCGAGCGCCTCACCTCCGGCGCGTCGCAGCGGGGGTCGCCGGCGCAGCCCGCGTCGAACCAGCGCTGCACGCCCGCGTACGACAGCTTGGCCCGGCTCGCCACGCGGGCCCGGTACACCTCCCGGTCGACGCAGCGGCCGTCGAGGTCGACGCGGAGCTTGAACACCACGGCGCGGCGCGGGCCGTCGGGGTTGAGCGAGACGATGCCCTCGCTGAGCGCCGCGGGGAGCATCGGGATCGCGTAGCCCGGGAGGTAGTAGCTCGACCCCATCGCGAGGGCGCGCCTCCAGAGGGCGGTGCCGGGGCGCACGAAGTACGACGCGTCGGCGAGGGCGTAGCGGAGGGTGAAGACGTCGCCGTCGCGGGAGACGTGCAGGGCCTGGTCGAGGTCGCGGGAGTCTTCGTTGTCGATGGTGACGTAGGCGACGACGGACTCGTCGCGGAGGCCGTCGTCGAGGCCGGGGTTCGCGACGAGGGCCGCGACCTCGGCGTCTACGGCGGGGTCGTCGGGGGGGGTCAGGCCGAGTCGCTCGACCAGGGCCTCGAGGCGCGCGCGGAGGTCTTGCACCCGAGGGAGGATAGACCCGACGTCACTCGGTGCGGACGATCACGTGGAAGCCGAAGTCGGTCTCCACGATGTCGGAGATCTGCCCGGGCTCCAGCGCGAACACGGCCTCGTCGAAGGCGGGCACCATCTGGCCGTGGCGAAAGCGCCCGAGGTTGCCGCCGGTCTCGCTGGCGTTGGGCTCGTCGGAGAACTCCCGCGCGAGGGCGGCGAAGTCTTCGTTGGCGCGCGCGCGGCGCAGGACCTCCTCGGCGCGGGCGCGGGCCTCGTCGCGGCTGCGGGTCACCGTGGCGGGGGCGCGCGTCGAGCCCTGGTACATCACCAGCACGTGGCGCGCGGCGACCTCGCGGGGCTCGACCCGGGCGTCGGCGCCGGCGTCGGTGGGGATCACCACCTCGACC
>JAEYZO010000564.1 GCA_023428035.1 Pseudomonadota bacterium
GTGTCGCGGACACCCCCCCTCACGCGATGGAGGGAGTGAGCGCCACGGAGGCGACTCAGCCCAGCAAGGAGACCCCCGATGAACAAGCCCATGAAGTCAGTCCCGTCGACCACGACCCTCAGCCCGACGCCCGAGGAGACGCGGGCGAAGCACGGCCCGATCGCCGCGATCCGCGAGGCGCCGCACGTCCCGCCCGAGGAGGTGCCCGAGGTCGCGCCCGGCGTCGAGCCCCTCGACGCCGAGCAGAAGCGCTTCGAGGTCTACTGGGTGCCCGGAGGCAGCCAGGCCGAGCTCGACGCCGCGATGGCGGAGATCGAGCGCGGCGCCGACGACCTCGCCTGCTCCTGCGGTCCCGCGGCGCCCGACACCTCTCACGCACCGGGCCTCGCGCGGCGCATCGCCGACCTCACGGTCACCACCCGCAAGGCCGAGGACCTCTACGAGAAGTCCTCCGCGCAGCTCCACATCGCTCGCTCCGACGCGCACGAGCTGGTGAAGTCCACCGCCGAGGCCCTGCGCTTCATCGCGAGGCGCGACACGCAGCTCCTCCGGCGCTGGCCGGCGGTGCTCCGCTACGCCGACGCCCACGCCGCGAGCGTGCTCGACGGGATCGACAAGGCGAAGCGCGCCCGCGAGGCCAGCAAGAAGGCCGACGCGAAGAAGGCCGAGACGCGGCCTCCCGCCAACGAGCCCGCGAGCGACGAGCCCGCCAGCGACAAGCTCGTCGAGGGCTGATACCGCCAACCCACCCGCTCACTCCCGCGCTCGCCGCGACGTGGTCGGCCCACAGCCACCTCGCGGCGCAGTCGCGCCGCGCTGGCCTACCTCAACGTCACGACCACGCCCTCGCTCTCAACACCCGCGCGGCTCGCGGCGCTCACCGCCCACGTCCCCGCCGTGAGCGTCACCGTGTTCGTCATCGCGGGCACCACTCGGTCGATCACGTACTCGCTCCCCTCCCGGCGATACACCACCCACGCCCGCAGCGTGCTCCGCGCGGCGTGCGTCACCGTGATCGTGCGCGCGCTCACGCTCACCGCGGGCGGCTCCAGCGAGTCACCGCGCCGCGCCCCGATGGGAGGCGTGAGCGCGGGCGTCGAGAAGAAGCGCGTGCGCAGCATGTCGGCCACGCCCATGCGGTTGGTGCGCAGCTCGTCGATGGTGAAGAAGATGTTTCCCCGAGCTCCGCGAGAGCGCTGCGCGCGGGTGAGCTCCATCTGCCGCTGAACCTCGGCGACGGTCCACGCCGAGGTCGAGCCGAGGCGCGAGAGGCTGTTGCCCGCGAAGATCGAGCGGCCGTCGCGGGTGAGCCCGGCCCACCATTGGATGAGCGCGCCGTAGGCCTGCGCCGTCTGCGTGCTCGGCCAGTAGAGCTGCGGCGCGAGGTAGTCGACCCAGCCGCGAGACATCCACAGCGGCGCGTCGCAGTAGATCGCCGTGTAGGCGTCGAGGCCGGTGATGCCCGCGGGCATCCCAGGGCGGTAGATGCCGAAGGGAGAGATCCCAAAGCGCAGGTCGGGGCGGTCGCGCGAGAGCGCCTCGCTCGCGCGGCGCACCAGGGTGTTGACGTTGTCGCGGCGCCAGTCGCCCAGGGAGAGCGCTCCGCCCATCGAGCGATAGCGGTCGTACTGACCGCTGTCGGGGAAGGGCATCCCCGCCTCGGGGTAGGGATAGAAGTAGTCGTCGAAGTGAACGCCGTCGACGTCGTAGCGGGTCGCGACGTCTCGGATCACCGCGAGGGTGCGGTCTTGAACCACCGCGCGCGACGGGTCCATCCAGAGGGCGCCGTCGTAGGGGACCACCGCCTCGGGGTTGGTCACGGCAATGTGCGGGCGCACCGCGGTGGAGCTCGCGCTGCCCTTGGCGCGATAGGGGTTGAACCACGCGTGCACCTCGATGCTCCGCGCGTGGGCGCGCTGCACCAGGAACTCCAGCGGGTCCCACCCCGGGTCGCCGCCCTGCCGGCCAGTCATGAAGCGGCTCCAGGGCTCGAGGGTCGAGCGGTAGAACGCGTCGCCCTCGGGCCGCACCTGGAACACCAGCGCGTTGAGCCCGTTGCGCTCGGCCACGTCGACGATGCCCGCGAGCTCCGCCTGCGCCGCGCTCATCGACAGCCCCGTGCGGCTCGGCCAGTCGATGTTGTAGACCGTCGCCACCCACGCCGCGCGGAACTCCCGCGCGTGCGACACCGACACCAGCGTCGGCCCGGCGTCGCGAGGGACGTCCGCGGCGACGTCGCGAGGGACGTCGGCGGAGGCATCGGAGGGGGAGTCGAGGGCCGCGTCGCGCGAGGGGACGTCGCGAGCGAGAGCGTCGATGGCGGCGTCGATCGTCACGTCAACTGACGCATCGGAGACGACGTCGACGTGGGGAACGTCGTTGACGGCGGCGTCGGCGTCTGGAGGAGCGGGGAGATCCGCGGCGCCACAGCCGGAGAGGGCCACCCCGAGAGTCAGACCGACGGCGACGCGCGCGCGGTGTCGCATGGGGCCGTTGCATCGCCGTTCGCGTGTCGCATTGCAAGGGCGCATCGGCCACCCCGCACTGAAGTGCGGGGCAGGCCTTGGCGTGAAGCCCTCGCCAGGCGAGGGCTCATCGATGGCGCTTGCACGTCCACGGTCGACCCCAGGTAGACGAAACAGCAATGAGCCTGCGCGAAGCGCGGGCTTCACCCAATGGCCTGCCCCGCACAACAGTGCGGGGAAGGCCC
>JAEYZO010000574.1 GCA_023428035.1 Pseudomonadota bacterium
GAGTTGGCGACGACCGCGCTGGCGAAGCGACCGATCGCCTCGCGCGCCCGGCGGCCCCCGGCGGCCGCGGAGTTGCGCTCGGTGAGCACCCACGGGAGACCGCTCACCAGCGCGGCAGCGCCGGCGACGACGTCCATCCTCGGGAGCCACGTCTGCACGAGCGACGCGTCGGAGCCCCGGACGACCCGCACGACGCTGGCGAAGAGCCGCGGGTCCGTCGCGGGCAGGTCGTCGATCCAGCGCACCGTGGCGCCCGAGGCCTCAAGGCGGGGGAGGTTGGGGCCTCCGCGCTGGAGCGCCACGACCACCTCGTGGCCCCGCTCGACGAGCCCGGAGGCCAGATAACAGAGCTGCCGCTCGGCCCCTCCACCGCCCATCGACGCGATGCAGTGAAGGACGCGCATCACCCCCGCGCCCGCTTCTCCCGCGCGGCCAGCTCGACGTCGGCGTCGACCATCATCGTCACGAGCTCGCGAAAGCCCACCTTGGGCTTCCACCCGAGCTTCTCGCGGGCCCTCGACGGGTCTGACAGGAGCAGGTCGACCTCGGCGGGCCTGAAATACCGCGGGTCGATCTTCACGTGCTCGCTCCAGTCGAGCCCCACGTGACCGAAGGCCACGTCGAGGAATTCCTTCACGGAGTGCGTCTCGCCCGTGCCCACCACGTAGTCGTCGGGCTCGTCGGCCTGGAGCATCAGCCACATGGCCTCGACGAAGTCAGGCGCGTAGCCCCAGTCGCGTCGCGCGTCGAGGTTGCCCAGGAAGAGCTCCTTCTGGGCGCCGTGCACGATGCGCCCGACGGCGCGGGTGATCTTCCGCGTGACGAAGGTCTCCCCGCGGCGCGGCGACTCGTGGTTGAAGAGCAGCCCGTTCACCGCGAACATCCCGTAGGCCTCGCGGTAGTTCTGGGTCATGTAGAAGGCGTAGGCCTTGGCCACCGCGTAGGGGCTGCGGGGGTGAAAGGGCGTGGTCTCTTTCTGCGGCGTCTCGACGACCTTGCCGTAGAGCTCGCTGGAGCTGGCCTGGTAGAAGCGGCAGTGCACCCCCACCCGGCGGATCGCCTCGAGGAGGCGCACCGCGCCCAGGGCGGTGACCTCGCCGGTGTACTCGGGGATGTCGAAGCTCACGCGCACGTGGCTCTGCGCGCCGAGGTTGTAGACCTCGTCGGGCTTCACCTCGGCGACGATGTTCTGCAGCGAGGTCGAGTCGTTGAGGTCGCCGTAGTGGAGGTAGAGGTGGACCCCGCGCTCGTGGGGGTCGCGGTAGAGGTGGTCGATGCGCTCGGTGTTGAACGAGCTCGAGCGGCGCACGACGCCGTGCACCTCGTAGCCCTTCTCGAGGAGGAGCTCGGACAGGTACGACCCGTCTTGCCCGGTGATGCCGGTGATCAGCGCGCGCTTCATGCGGAGCCTCGGGCGGCCTCGCGGGCCGCGATCTCGCCTCGGTGCTCGCGGAACCAGGCGATGGTGCGCGCGAGGCCTTCGTCCAGTGAGGTGCGGGCCGCGAAGCCGAAGCGCTCGCGGGCGCGGGTCACGTCGAGCATCCGTCGGGGCTGCCCGTTGGGGCGGGAGCTGTCCCACGCGAGCTCGCCGCGGTAGCCCGTCGCGGCGGCGATCTTCTCCGCGAGGGACTTCATCGAGATCTCGAAGCCCGCGCCGAGGTTCACCGGGTCGGGGTCGTCGTAGGCGTCGGCGGCCATGCACAGCCCCTCGGCGCAGTCGTCGACGTAGAGGAACTCCCGCGTGGGAGAGCCGTCGCCCCAGAGGCTCACCCGAGGCGCGCCGGCGGCGTCGGCCTCGATGAACTTACGGATCATCGCCGGGATCACGTGCGAGTCCTCGAGGTCGAAGTTGTCCCTCGGGCCGTAGAGGTTCACGGGGAACACCACCACGAAATTCGAGCCGAACTCCTGTCGGTACGCCTGGGCCATCACCAGCAGGGCCTTCTTCGCCACGCCGTAGGGGGCGTTGGTCTCCTCGGGGTAGCCGTTCCAGAGGTCGTCCTCGCGAAAGGGCACGGGGGTGAACTTGGGGTACGCGCAGATGGTGCCGGCGACCACGACCTTCTCGGTGCCGTGGGTGCGCGCGCTCTCGAGCACGTTCAACCCCATGGCCATGTTGTCCCTGAAGAAGGTCCCGGGGTGCCGACGGTTCGCGCCGATGCCGCCCACCCGCGCGGCGAGGTGCATCACCAGGTCGGGTCGGTGCTCGGCGAACATGGCGTCGGTGGCCCGGGCGTCGGTGAGGTCGAAGTCTCGCGCTCGGGGCGCGACCACCCCGGCGACCCCACGGGACCGCAGGGCCTCGACCACGTGGGAGCCCAGGAAGCCGCCGCCGCCGGTGACCAGCACCCGCTTGCCTTGCCAACGTGAACTGCCCGCTCGCATTCGCACTCCTCTTCGCCGACCTCCGCGGTCTCGGCGAGGGTCCGCCGGTCGGGCCGCGCTCGATACCACGGACGCCCCCGCGAGCCAACGGCGTCGCCCCCGCCGCGAGCGCCGTTCTCTCCCCCGCCCGGGCCGCGGTAGCCTCGCGGTGAACCTGAAGGGGCGAAGCCGCAACAGCAGTCAGCGCGCCCCTCCGCCGCCGCGCGGAGCTGAGGCGCTCGCGAGTCGCCGAACACCACCCGAGCCACGAACGTGAACGACACACCCGGGGCCTCCCCCATCGCGCGGTTGCTCGACCTCCTCGGCGTCCGCACGCGCCACGCGGTGCCCCTTCTGGGCGTCGCCACCCTGGGCTCCGCCCTCGCCCTCGGCGGCGCCCCCGCGTGGACGGTGCCCGTCGCCGCCCTCGCCGCGACCCTCGCCGCGCTCGTCACCGGCGCCGACCTCCGCGCGTCGCGCGACGTCGTCGCTCGCGCCTGGCTCGTCCTCGTGGCCGTGCTCTGCGTGCAGCTCCTCCCGCTGCCCCCGGGCCTCCTAGGGCTCATCGACCGCCGCTCGGCCGACGTCTCCGCGCGGGCGCTCCTCGGCTTCGGCGTCGACCGCTCCGCCGCGTGGCGCCCCCTGCACGCCGACCCGGGCTCGGGCCTGAGCGACCTCGTGA
>JAEYZO010000590.1 GCA_023428035.1 Pseudomonadota bacterium
CGACGCCGTCGTCGAGGCCCTGCTCGACCACGCCATCGCGAGCTTTCAGTACGCCGCGCTCTTCGTCGTGCACGGCGACGAGCTCCAGGGCCTCGCCTCGCGCGGCCGGGGCGCGTCGACCACGGCCCTGCGCGCGATGACCGCCCCGCTCGCGGGGGCCGAGCAGGTGAAGGCCGCCTGCGACGACGGCGCGGTGCGCGTCGCGAAGGTGAACCCCGGCTCCGGCGAGGCGGTCCTTCGCTCGGCCCTGGGCCGGGTCGAGGTGCACGAGGCGGTGCTCGGCCCGGTGAGCATCAAGGGCCGCGTCGCGCTGGTGCTCTGGGCCGACCTCGGAGAGAAGTCCCCGCCGCCGACCACGGTGCGCGCCCTCGGGGAGTTCGTCGACGAGTGCTCCGCGGCCTTCGCGAGGATCATCCTCGAGAAGAAGCGCGCGAGCACCGCGCCGCCCCCCGCGCTGACCGGCGTGCCCTCGCCCATCCCCTCGATGGCCCCGCGGGAGCCGCGCTCGAACCGCCCCTCGCGGGAGTCGCGCCTCGCGGCCCTGCAAGGCGTCTTCGGCGGCCCTCGCACCAGGGTGCCCGCGCCCGCGCCGCTCCCCAACGACCTCGAGGTCTCGTCGAAGCTCACCCCCGAGGTGCGGCCCCCCGCCGTCTTGCGCGCGGGCCCCGCCACGGCGCCGCCGGGAGACGTGAGCGTCGAGGCCGAGCGCATCGTGCGCGACGCGGCGCAGACGGGGCAGCTCCCGGAGCGCTCGGTGGCCGCGCTCCTCGCGATGGGAGAGCGCGCCCTCGACGTGGTGTTCCGGTACTTCCCCGGGCCCCACGGCATCGTGCGCGGCGAGGCCGGCGCGAAGCTCCCCGCGATGGACGAGGCCGGGCCGCTCCTGCGCCTGGTGGTGACCTTCCGCCAGGCCGCGGTGCCGCGCCTCGTCGAGGCCCTCGACGACGCCGACCCCGACCGCCGCTACTGCGCGCTCCTGTGCCTCGGCGAGGTGGTGCACCCCACCGCCATCCCGAGGTTGATCCCGACGCTCCTCGCCGGCGACGGGGCCACCCGCGAGGCCGCGCTCTCGGTCTTGAAGAACTACCGCCGCTTCGGGGAGTTCTCCTCCGTGGGCCGCTCGCTCCGCACGCTCCTGCGCGACGTCCGCGCGCCCTCGGAGCAGCGGGCCCACGCCGCGCGCGCCCTGGCGGAGTTCCGCGACGTCGAGGCGGTGCCGGGCCTGATGGCCGCGCTCGGAGACCCCGACTCCGCGGTGGTCGCCGCCGCGCACCGAGCCCTCGTCGAGGTCACCCGGCAGGACTTCGGCACCAGCGCCTCGCCCTGGGCCGAGTGGTGGGAGCACGCGCAGCACCGCCACCGGGTCGAGTGGCTCATCGACGCGCTGCTGCACACCGACGCGACGGTGCGCCACGAGGCCAGCGAGGAGCTCAAGAAGCTCACCGGGCAGTTCTTCGGGTACTACTTCAACCTCCCGCGCCGGGAGCGCGAGCGGGCGCACCAGCGGTACCTGGAGTGGTGGCGCCGCGAGGGCGCCCAGCGCCTCTCGGGGCGCGGCTCGATCCCCTGAACCAGAGAGAGAGGCGACGCGATGGGCTGGGTAGAGAATCCACGCGCGGTGGTCACCGGCGCCGGCAGCGGCCTGGGCCGCGCGTTCTGCGTCGAGCTCGCGCGCCGCGGGGCGCGGGTGGTGGCCTGCGACATCGACGAGGCGAGCGCGCGAGAGACCGCCGCGATGATCCCGCAGGCGGCCTCGCTGGTGGCCCGCTGCGACGTGGCGAGCCGCGACGAGGTCGAGGCCCTCGCGGCGCGCGTCGACGACGCCCTCGGCGGGGTCGACCTGGTGATCAACAACGCCGGCGTCGCCGTCGCGGGCAAGGTGGGCGAGGTCTCCGACGAAGACTGGCGCTGGATCATGGGGGTGAACCTCTGGGGGCCGGTGCACGGCTGCGAGGTCTTCACCCCGAGGTTGAAGCGCCAGGGGCGGGGGCACGTGTTGAACGTGGCCTCCCTGGCGGGCATCGCGAAGGCGGCGATGATGGGGCCCTACAACGTGACCAAGGCCGGGGTCATCGCGCTCACCGAGACGATGGCCGCGGAGCTCGAGGGCACGGGCGTGGGCGCCACGGTGCTCTGCCCGAGCTTCTTCCCGACGAACATCGGAAAGAACGCCCGCGGCAGCGACGCCAGGCTCCAGGGCGTGGTCGAGAGGCTCATGGCGCGCAGCCGCATCGACGCCAACGACGTGGCTCGCATCGCCCTCGACGCGGTGAAGCGCGAGAAGCTCTACGTGCTCCCGCACGCCGAGGGCCGGGTGCTCTGGGCCCTGGAGCGGATGATGCCCGCCGTGGTGCACCGCTCCAGCGGCAAGATCGCCGAGCGGCTCCAGCGCTTCGCCTGAGCGGGCGCCACGCCCCCCGCGCCGGTGGGGTATCGTCTCGCCCGCGATGGACGTGCTGGTGATCGGAGGCACGCGCTTCCTCGGTCGGCAGGTGGCGCTTCGGCTGGTGGCGGCGGGCCACCGGGTCACCCTCTTCAACCGCGGCTCGGGGAGCTTTCCCCTGGCTGATCACGTGGAGTGGGTGCGCGGCGACAGGCGCTCCGACGACCTCTTGAAGCTGCTCGCGGCGCGGGCCTTCGACGCCACCGTCGACCTCGTCGCCTACGACGGCACCGACGCGGGCGCGCTCATGGGTGTGATCAAGTCGGGGCGCGCGGGCCACTACGTCTTCATCTCCAGCGGTCAGGTCTACCTCGTGCGCGAGGGCTGCCCGCGGCCCTCTCGCGAGGAGGACTACGAAGGCAAGGTCACCCCCCCGCCGAGCGACGTCGCCGACCTGGCCGAGTGGCACTACGGCGTCGGAAAGCGCGACGCCGAGGACCTCCTCTCCGACCCCTCGCTCCCGGTCACGCGGCTGCGCCTGCCGATGGTCAACGGCGAGAGGGACTACCACCGCCGCGTCGAGGGGTACCTCTGGCGCGTGCTCGACGGCGGGCCCGTGCTCCTGCCCGACGCCGACCGCCTCACGCGGCACGTCTACCACGACGACGTCGCCCGCGCGGTGGTCTCCCTCGTCGGTCGTTCGGACACGTACGGCCGCGCGTACAACCTCGCCCAGGCCGAGACCCCGTCGCTGCGAGGGCTCCTCGAGCTGATCGCCGAGCTGGTGGGAGCCCGCTCGCGCGCGGTCGATGTCCCCGCGAGCGCCATCGCCCACGCGGGCCTCGCGCTGAGGTGCGTGTCGCCCTTCTCCAGCCCGTGGATGTCCTTCGTCGACCCGAGCGCCGCCGTGCGCGAGCTGGGGTTCTCGCACACGCCCCTGCGGGAGTACCTCGGCCGGGTCGTGGCGTCGATCCTCGCGAACCCCTCTGTAGACCGCCCCGAGGGCTACCTCCGCCGCGCCGACGAGGTCGCCCTCGCGCGCTCGCTCGCCCCCACGTGACCGACCCCAGAGCC
>JAEYZO010000852.1 GCA_023428035.1 Pseudomonadota bacterium
CCGGCGCGGCGACCTCACTCGTATCGGAGCGCTTCAACAGCGTCGAGCCGCGCGGCCCTGCGCGCTGGGACCACCCCCGAGACGACGCCCGTCACGAAGGAGCTCCCGAAGGCCACCATGGCGATCCACGGTGAGAGCGCCACGGGCACCTCGGGCACGTAGGCGCGCACCGTGTAGATGATCGCCGCGCCGAGCCCGAGACCCAGGGCGCCGCCGAGGGTCGAGATCATCAGGCTCTCCAAGAGGAACTGCCACAGGATGTCGCCCTGCGTGGCGCCCACGGCGCGGCGCACGCCGATCTCGCGGGTGCGCTCGCGCACGCTCACCAGCATGATGTTCATGATCCCGATCCCGCCCACGACGAGGGAGATCGACGCGATCGCGAGGAGCACCAGGGTCATCGCGCCGGTGATGGCGCCGAAGGTCCGCTGGAGGTCCTCCTGGCTCTGGATCGTGAAGGTGTGCTCGCCGTTGCGTCGCCGCGCGAGGACCTCGTCGATCTCTGCCATCGCCGCGGCGGTCTCCTCCTTCGAGCGCGCGGCGGTGACGATCTGCGTGACGTGGTCGAGGGCGAAGAGGTCCATCGCCGCCGTGACCGGGATGAACACCAGGTCGTCGAGGTCGAAGCCCAGGGAGCGCCCCTTGGGCTCCATCATCCCGACGACGCGAAAGCGCCCGCCCGCGATGCGCACCGACTGACCCAGCGGGCTCTCGTCGCCGAAGAGCTCGGTCACCACGCGACGGCCCAGCACCGCCACGCGACGTCGCGAGGTGACGTCCTCCTCGCGGACGAAGTCTCCGCTGTCGACGTGCATGTTGCGCAGGTCGCTGAAGTCGGGCCCCACCCCGAGCACGATGGTGTCGCGCTGGCGGTTGCGAAAGCGCACCGTGCCGCCGCCCTGCACCAGCGCCGACACGCCCCGCAGGAGCGTGCCCTGCCGCGAGAGGGCGCGGGCGTCGTCCATGGTGAGGGGGCGCGCGAGGCCCTGCGCGGGGGGGCCCAGCCCTCGCGTCTCGGTGCGCCCGGGGACGACCGACAACAGGTTCGTCCCGATGCCCGAGAGGGTGTTGTTGAGGTACGCGCGGGCGCCGTCTCCCACGCTCACCAGCAGGGTCACGGCGAGCACGCCGATCACGACGCCGAGCATCGTGAGCGCCGCGCGGAGCTTGTTCGCGCTCAGCGCCAGGACGGCGCTCAGGGCGTGCTCGAACACCTCAGTGGCCCTCCAGCGGCGGGCCGTCGTGCACCACCTCGCCGTCGACGAGCTTGATGTTCCGCCGCGCGCGGCGGGCCATCACCGGGTCGTGCGTCACCACCACCAGGGTCGACCCGAGGTCGGCGTTGAGCGCCTCGAAGAGCCGCACGATCTCCTGCCCCACGCGCTGGTCGAGGTTGCCCGTGGGCTCGTCGCACAGCAGCAGCGCGGGCTTCGTCACGATGGCCCGAGCGATGGCCACGCGCTGGCGCTCTCCGCCCGAGAGCCGGTCGGGGGGGTGGTCCCAGCGGTGGCCGAGCCCGACGCGGTCGAGGGCCTCGCGGGCGCGGTCTCGGCGCTCGCGCACGCCGACCCCCGCGTAGCGCAAGGGCAGCGCCACGTTGTCGACCGCGTTGGTGCGCGCCAGGAGGTTGAAGCTCTGGAACACGAAGCCGATGAAGCGGTTGCGCAGCGCCGCGAGCTCGTCGTCGTCGAGGGCCCCCACGTCGTAGCCCGCCAGGCGGTAGGTGCCGCGCGAGGGCGTGTCGAGGCAGCCGAGCTGGTACATCATCGTGCTCTTTCCGCTGCCCGAGGGGCCGATGATGGCGACGTACTCGCCGCGCTGGATGTCGAAGCTGACCCCGCGCAGCGCCCTCACCTCCTCGTCGCCGAGGGTGAACGAGCGCTCCAGCTCCGCGACCTCCATGAGCGGGCCCTCGTCGGTCATCGCGCGCCGCCGCGGTCGTGCGCCACGACCCTCACGCGGCTGCCGTCGGTGAGCCCGTCGACGTTGGTGCGGAGCACGATGTCCTCTCCCTCGCGCGCCCCGTCGGTGACCTCGACGGCCTCCCAGGTCGAGACGCCCACGCGCACCACCCGGCGGCGCGCGACGAGCCCGGTCACGACGTAGACCGCGCGGTCGGTGCCGCGGCCTACCACCGCGGTCGGGGGCACGTACACCACGTCGGCGCGGGTCGCGACCACCACGTCGGCGTCGGCGCTCATCCCGACGCGCAACCGAGGGTCCGCAGGGAGCGCGACGCGGATCGCGATGGAGCGGTTGCCGCGCGCGTCCGCCGTCACGCTGGGCGCGATCTCGGTCACGCGCCCCGCGAGCCGCTCGCTGGGGAAGGCGTCGAAGGACAGCTCCGCGCGGTCTCCCACGTGCACGCGCCCGTAGTCGGCCTCGTCGAGGTCGACGTCGAGGTGGAGCGACGAGTCCTCCGCGAGGGTGAGCATGGGCGCGCCGGGCGCCGTGACCTCTCCCTCCTCGACGCTGGTGGCGAGCACGACCCCGTCGAAGGGGGCGCGCACCACAGCGCGGGAGAGGGTCCCTCGGGTCGCGGACACGTTCGCCATCGCCTGCGCGCGGGCGGCTTCGGCGGCGGCGACCGCGCTCTGCGCGACGGCGGCCTGACCCTGGAGGGTCTCGCTCTCGGCGGTGGGCGCGGCGCCCTCGCGGCTGAGC
>JAEYZO010000913.1 GCA_023428035.1 Pseudomonadota bacterium
CCGTGGGCGACGTGGTCGACGGGGTCGACGGGGTCGACGTGGGCGACGGGGGCGAGGGGGTCGACGTGGGCGACGTGGTCGACGTGGTCGACGGGGGCGACGTGGTCGACGTGGTCGACGTGGTCGACGTGGTCGACGCGGTGGTCGCGGACGTGACGTGCCCGGCGGGGCAGTCGAACTGCGGCGGGGTGTGCCAAGTAACAGGCGAGACGTGCAGCTCCCCGGGTACGGGCGGCTGCGCGCAGACGGGGACCTTGGTGTGCTCGGGGACGAGGAGGGCGTGCAGCGCAACGCCGCGCACGTCGGGGACGTGTACGACGCCAGTCGGCGGTGAGTGCAACGAGAGCGCGGACTGCGCCTGCCCGCCGGGGCGCGCGGACTGCGGCGGGACTTGCGTGGATCGGTCAACGGATGCGGCCAACTGCGGAGCGTGTGGGAATCGGTGTACAGCGAGCCAACGGTGCGCGTCGGGGGCGTGCGTACAACTCATGTGCCCTTCGGAAATGGCGCTCATACCCGCGGGATCCTTCGACATGGGCGCGATGGATCTCCCAGACTCGTCGCCTGTTCACCGTGTAACGTTGTCGGCCTTCTGCATGGATGTCACCGAGGTCACGGTGGCGGCGTATCGGATGTGCATGTCGACAGGGTGCACGTCACCCGGCACTGGCGGATTCTGCAACTGGAACGTCTCAGGAAGGGACAACCATCCGATCAACTGCGTCGATTGGAACCAGGCACGGGCCTACTGCCAATGGCGAGGCGGGGATCTTCCGACAGAGGCACAGTGGGAGTACGCCGCACGAGGCACCGACGGTCGAACCTACCCGTGGGGCAACACGGCACCGAGCAACCAGTTGTGCTGGAGGGGGGAGCTGTCCTGTGCGGTGCGCACCTCCCCGTCCGGCGTCTCGCCCTTCGGCCTTCAGGATATGGCTGGGAACGTTTGGGAGTGGGTGCGAGATTGGCGTGGATCCTATACTGATACAGCAAGCACAGATCCGACGGGGCCGCCTTCCGGTGATGACCACGTCGGCCGAGGTGGGAGTTGGGACGACACCGATGCTGTAAGGGTGCGTGCGGCGTTCCGTTACTCATTCTCGCCTTCGTATCGTGGTGGCTTCCTGGGCTTCCGCTGCGCGCGCGGGCCGAGTTGAGTTCGCGCACCCCGCAGCGTCGGTGCTCGTACCGCACCCAGCCGCGGGACATCCGTCCCGCGTTCGGGACGCCGCTGCATCGGAGGACGACCGTCGCCGAGCGCGCCCTGAGGTAACGTCCCCTCCATGCGCGCGGTGTTCGCGGACCTGAAGACGGACTTCGTGTTCAAGAAGGTGTTCGGCGCCGAGGAGCACAAAGACATCCTCATCGCGCTCTTGAACGCCCTGCTGAACCTCTCGGGCGAGCGCGCGATTACCGGGGTGACCTTTCTTCGCGAGGAGGAGCGGCCGAGGGTCGACGCGCTGAAATTCTCGGTGGTCGACGTGAAGTGCCGCGACGGGCGCGGCGTGGTCTTCGTCGTCGAGATGCAGGTGCTCAACGTCGCGGGCTTCGAGAAGCGCGTCGTCTACAACGCCTCCACGACCTACGTCGGCCAGCTCGCGGGGGGCGACGACTACCCCAAGCTCAACGACGTGATCGCCGTCTCGATCTGCGACTTCGAGCTGTGGCCCGACACCCCGAGTTCGCCGTCGGTGCCGCTGGTGAGTCACTGGCGCATGCAGGAGCAGCGCGGCGGTCGCCTGGGCCTCTCGCAGGTGCAGTACGTCTTCGTGGAGCTCCCGAAGTACCCGCTGGACCGCGCGCCGACGAGCGCGGTGGAGGAGTGGGCCTACGTCTTTCGCCTCGGGTCGAAGCTCGACGCGGTTCCGCCGACGCTGCACGAGGTCGCCACACGCAAGGCGCTGGAGGCGTCGCGCGCCGCGGCCTTCACTGCGGCCGAGTGGGAGGCCTACGACCGCGCCAAGGTCGCCGAGCAGGACGCGCGCGGGGCGTTGCAATTGGCGGAGTCGCGGGGCGTCGAGAGGGAACGCGCCGAGGGTGAGCTCAAGATGTTGCGACGACAGTGCGAGCGGAGACTCCGACGCGCGCTGACCGAGGCAGAGGGGACGGCGCTCCGCGAGCGTGTGGAGCGCGAAGGGAGCGAGGCGGTGAGCGACGCGGTGACGGACATGGAGCCCGACGCGCTCGCGGCGTGGCTCGCGGTCTGAGCGATGTATCGCGCTGCGCGGTGGGGGATCGAACCGCGCCCCCGCGGCGCCGGCGCGCCGCGCTGCGGTGATCCACCACGGCCCTCCTTGGGTCAGCCCGCGCTTGTCGTGAGCGTCTCGTCGCGTGAGTCTTCGCTGGCTCGAGAGGTGTGCATGGACTCGCAGAAGATCCCCGTCAGCCCCGCCCTCCGACGCCTCTTCGAAGAGTTCAAGTCCATGGACGGCGAGCGGCACGAGGCGCGCGGCGAGGCGAAGATGCCCCTCAAGGTCCTCGCTGCGAGAGGGCTCTCCGTCGATGAAGACGCGCGCGCGCTCGCATCCTCGGATGCACGGACACCGCGGTGCTCGACCGTTGGGCGGAGCGCGCTGTGAACGCGACCTCGATCGAGCAGGTGTTCGACGAGTGATCTGTCGCGCGTGATGCGCTGGGGGCCATCGATCCGCCAGCGGGAGCCTGTCACCCGCAACACTTCTTGTACTTCTTGCCGCTGCCGCACGGGCAGGGGTCGTTGCGCCCGACCTTCGTAGCGGCCCTCTGTGGCGGACGCGACACCGTCGGAGGGGCAGGCGCGGGCGCGAGCCTCGTGACAGGCGCCTTCTCTCGCTCCCGTCGTCGCCACTCGGCGCCGGACCGCTCCCTCTCGCGGACGATCTCCAGCGTTCCCCCGGGAGCGAAGTGCCGCATCGGATCGCGCTCGAAGGTGTCCCACTGCCAGCCGGTCCCCGCGACGAGCCTCTCGGGCACGCCGTCGAACTCGCCCTCGAGCAACCCCCGGTCGATGGCGTCACGCATCGCCTCGATCGCTTCGGGCTCCGCCATGTCTTCAAGGATCCAGCCGAGGTCGAAGGCCAGCGCGGGGTCCACCTCGGGGTCACGGAGAACCCCGAGGATCTGGTCCATCACCTCCGCGCGAAGCGCAGGGTGGTCGCAGGCGAGGAGGTACATCGCGCGCGCCGCCGTGAAGCGCCCGATGCAGAGCGCCGTCGCGTCGTGCAGCAGGGCGGCGAGGTCCTGCAGGATCGAGGGGCCGAAGCGCGCGAGCAGCGGCGGGACGTCCTGGTGGGAGTACTCCTCCAGGTCGCGGGTGCGCGTCGTCTCGAGGAGCGCCGGGAGAGCCCGAGGGTCCGCAATCGCCCCGAGGAGGAGCAGCGCGTGGATGGGGAACATGTCTTCCGGCGTGCGACGGATCTCCCAGGCCGCGGGGTCGCGGAGCACCGCGCAGAGCGGCTCGACGACCGCGGGGCCGCGGCGAACGAACTCTTCGGCCAGGTCGAGCGGGGTGCCGGTTCCGGCGGCGCGAAGGTCAGCGACGAGCTCGTCGGTCGTGCGAGGGGTCCAGAGGCTCATGGTTCTCGGTCACGTCCCGTGAAAAGTCCCAGATCTTTGGCGGGCGCAGCGTCCGTCGAACGGTACCGCAGCACGAAGGTGAAGGTGAAGGTGAAGGCTCCATCCACCCGCGATCGGTCTCCTGGGATGGTCGGCGCGACCGCCGCGAGCACCTGCCCGACTGTGGCGATGACGGCCGAGTCGTCCTTCGACCCGTTGGCGGCACAGCGAAAGAACTCGTAGCTCGTGCGCGTGAGCGTGCCGTGAACGCGACCTCGATCAAGCAGGTGTTCGACGAGTGATCGGTCAGGCCAGGCGCTCGCCCCGTACCCTTCACCGCTCGGGCAGTGACACCAGCTCGCAGCGGAGGTGCACCGCGTCGAGGCCCGCGCCCACCTCGTCGTCGCTCGCCAGCACCGCCACCACGCCGTCGTCGGCCGGCACCAGCGCGGGGGCCGCGATCACCCTCCCTCGCGTCGGGATGACGTCCCTCCGCGGGAAGGGCGTTCCCGCGGGCGGGATGTACGTGAGGTACGCGTGCGTCGCGCCTCCCACGTCGTCGACGTTGAGCGCGAGGTCGTAGAGCTCGCCGTGGGTGCCCTCGGTGAGCGCGTGGCCCACCGGGGCGCCCTCGAAGGGCTGGGTGGTCCACACGCGCGGGGCCTCGGGCTGGAGAGTGTTTCCGTTCGGCGTGAGCGCCGCGAGCGCGAGCCCCCGCGACTCGGCCCACTGCGTCACCACCAGGCGACGTCCCTGAACGGACACCGCCGTGAGGTCGGGGCCCAGGCCCAATCGCGCGGGCTCTCCGACGGGCTCCAGGGTGTCGCTCAGGCGCACCAGCACCTGCTCGCGGGCCTGCTCCCCCGACGTGGTCGTTCCGCGCACCGGGCGCTCCAACAAGGCTGAGGGAGAAGTCCCTTCGAGAGACGGGAGCAATCGCATCGCGCCGCCGACGCGCGGGCCCCACTGGAGGTTCTCTCCCGAGAGGCGTCCGTTGCCATCAAAGCGGAGCGCGACCACGATCCCGTCGTCGGTGCCCGCGAGGGCGATGGCGCCGTGAGCGTCTCCCGCGTCGCGCGCGACCGCGGTGAGCCACGCGAAGCCACCGCGACCGTCGCGGGTGGGCGAGGGCGAAGCCGCCACGCGGGTCGGCGCGGGCACGGCTCCCGACGAAGGGACCACCGTGGCGTAGAGGTCTCCGGCGACGCGCTGGAGGATGAGCGCGCCCGCGTCGACGCTCACGCCCACCGCGAGCCCAGGCGGAGCGTCGGTCACGGCGGCGGGGTCGGGGACGAACACGGCCTCGCCCACGCGCGAGAGGTCGCGTCCCACGCGGAGCACGGTGATCCCTGGGGCCGCGCCGAGTCCGCGGGAGGCCATCACGAAGGCGACGCCGTCGCGCGGAGTGCGGAGCGGCACGGCCACGGCGCGGTCGACGGCGCTGCGGGTGGGGTGCGGCGCGCTCACGAGACGACGCACCTCGGTGGCGACGCAGAGGGGCTCGCGCCGCTGCGCCGCCGCGAGCGAGGGGAGGGCGAGGAGGGCGATGGCGAGGAGGGCGAGGAACGGAGTAGGGCGTCCGTAGCGTCTCTGGCTGGGGTTGGCCGCTGCCGCGGCTGCACCCCAGGCTGACGTAAG